>CAZHIB010000008.1:0-12491 GCA_964532365.1 uncultured Candidatus Saccharibacteria bacterium | reverse complement strand
AGTTTTGAAAAGGCCTAAAAAAATTTTATTTTTTGATATTTATCTATCCAATATATTAATTATTTCTTCTAATTATTAATTCTTGATCAGGATTTTCTTTTTTCATATTTTCAATAATAATATCAGCGACATCATTAGGGTCCATATATTCATTATAATTTTCAGGTCTTTGCTCATCAAAAAGATTAGTCCTCATTCCACCAGGAAAAACTGCAATTATTTTAATATTTTTTCCATCTACTTCTTTTTTGAGTGATTCAGTAAACCCTTTAGCGGCAAATTTACTCGAACAATAAGCTGTTTCATTTATTTTACCCTCTAAAGCACTAGTTGATAAAATATTTATTATTACACCAGAATTCTGTTTCCTCATTTGAATTAAAGCAATTTTTGAACCAAAAACAGTCCCAAATAAATTAACCTCAATTAAATCATGTGCCCTCTTCCAGTCAGTCTCTTCAATTGGAAGATGTGGCAACCATAAACCTGCATTGTTAACCCAAATATCTACCTGGCCAAATTTCTCTTTCGCAACTAAAAGTAAATGATTCATGTCCTCTTCTTTTGTCACATCCGCCGCTACTCCCAAAATCCCCTCTTTAGAGATTTCATTTATTTCATCATCACTACGAGAACAAACAACAACCTTGGCTTCATTTTTTAAAAAAGATAAAGCCATTGCTTTGCCCAAACCTTTTGTTCCGCCCGTAATAACTACCACTTTGTTTTTTAATTCCATATGCTTGGGGACAGGGATTCGAACCCCAATTAACGGCTTCAAAGGCCGCTGTCCTACCATTAGACGATCCCCAAATATAAACATCTATAGAATACCCTAAAAATAGTTATTTTTCAACTAAATATTTTTTTAATACATACTTTTAAAAAATAAAAAAATTATAAAAATAAGAGCTGGAACCCACATTGGCCAGAAAATAGCAACTAGCATATTAAATTCTTCTTTTTGTTCGTTATTTTTATTCATGACCAGAAAAATAAAAATCTGTCTTCTGGCAGATTTTTAGATACCGTTACCTATTTATATATACATCCATTTTACTATATTTAAGGCTAAATAGAACCTAGCCATCCAGACAAAAGATTGTTATAATAAAAAAATGAACATCACATCAATTGAAAGATATTTTTTGTTTATATTGTTATTAATAACTATTGTTATAACCCTTTTGATTCTTTCTCCGTTTTTAACAATGTTTATTTTGGCAGCCGCTTTTGCAGTTGTCTTAACTCCACTTTACAGGTGGATTAAAAAGAAATTGACTGGAAATATTGCTTGGTTAGCTTCAATTTTAACTGTTTTAATATTTTTATTGTTTCTATGTACCCCTTTATTTTTTGTTGGTAAAGAAATATTCTCCCAAACCCAAGAAATGTATAACAACATTGTAAGTTCAGGAAATTCAAACCAATTTATTGAATCAGCAAATTTATCTATAAATAAATGGCTCCCGGAGGGTTTTGATATTAATCTAAATTCAAAGATTACCGAACTAATATCATCTTTGTCGAGCAATCTAGCTCAATTTTTTACTTCAACAATTAATTCTATTTTAATGTTTTTCTTAATGATTTTTACTCTCTTTTATTTACTTAAAGATGGTCAAAATTGGGAAAAAAGTTTAATTAAGATATTACCTCTTTCAGATGAAAAAATAAATTTTATTGTCTCTGATTTAAAGAAATCAATAAATAGAATATTTAAAGGGTCATTTATTATTGCCATTGCCCAGGGCGTTCTTGCTTGGGCAGGTTTTATGGTTTTTGGAGTGCCAAATGCAATTATCTGGGCAGTTATGGCTGGAATCGCCTCTTTTATCCCGACAGTCGGGACTTCAATTGTATCAATTCCCGCAGTACTATTTCTATTTTTTACGGGCATGGAATTACAAGCACTCGGTCTTCTAATCTGGTCCATTCTTTTAATTGGAACAATTGATAATATTCTCAACCCATATATTATTTCCAAAGATACATCCATGCCCTCCCTGCTTGTTTTATTTTCAATTTTAGGAGCGATAACTTTAATTGGACCATTGGGTATTTTAATTGGGCCACTAGTTTTAAGTTTACTTTATAGTTTAGTTTCTATTTATAAAAAAGAATTGCAAAACTAAACCGACATTCCTGCGATATAGCCAGTTGTCCAACATATTTGCAAAGAATAACCACCTGAACTTCGATTTAAGTGGAGCAAATCCCCTGTAACATATAAATTTAAAAATCTTTTTGAACGCATTGTCTTCATTTCTATTTCAGAAAGAACAACCCCACCATCGGAAACTACCGCCCGATCATACCCCATTAAATCTTCGATGGTCACAGGTAGAGCTTTAAGTAAATCTACTATTTTTCTTCTATCTTCTTTTCTAAGGCTGTGAACTTTTGTCTCCAGATCAACAAAGTTGATAACTTCTCTAAAAGCCCTTGTCATACCATCTGGAACAATTTCTTTTAAAATAGTTTTCAACATTTTGTTTTTGTTTAAATCAAAAACTTTAATAATTCTTTTTTCTAAATCCCCAATATTTGTATCTGGATATAAATCAATCAAAGCAGTTACTAACCCTTTATCAAGAAGTATTTTAATATTTTTAGCACTATTTAAAATTAGCGGTCCAGACAATCCAAAATGAGTAAATAGTATCTTGCCAGTCTTTGAAAATTGTTTTTCTCCATTTAAATAGAATGTAATCTTCATAAAAGAGAGCGAAACTCCAGCTAAATTTTTTACCCAGCTTTCACTAACCATAATCGGGACGACATTAGGATTTGGATCAACTACGGTATGACCAATTTCTTTGAGAAACTTATAACCATCCCCTGTTGAGCCGGTTTCAGGATGAGATAATCCTCCGGTCGCCAGAATAAAAGATTTAGCATAAAACTGTCCTTGATTTGTATTTATATTTATAATTTTTTTAGTATCATGAATAATTTCTTTAACTTGACAATTTAATTTGATTTCAACTTTATTCTCAATTAATTCTTTGTATAAAACACTAAAAACATCTAAAGCTTTTTCGGTTTGTGGAAAAACCCGATTGCGAGCTTGAGTAACTAATGGTAATCCACGTAATTCAAAATATTTGAAAGTTTCCTTAACTCCAAAAATAGAAAATGGGGTATATAAATATGTATAATCCTCGCCATAAACTTTTAACAATTTATGAATATCTGGTTCATTATTTGTGATATTACACCTGCCCCCACCAGTAATTTTCAATTTTTCACCTAAATTTTTATTTTTTTCTATTATCAAAACAGATAAATTACGTGACGAAGCAACAGCCGAAGCCATCAGTCCAGATGAACCTCCGCCAATAACGATTACGTCCCAAATTTTACTTCGTCTGACCGTAATTTCATGTTTAGATAGATTATTTTTTTTCAACATTGAAAATTTTCATTAAAGCCAATTCAAGAGGAAGTTGACTTATAACCGCCAATCGAAGAGACTGATAAGCCTCAAGTAAGATAGAGAGGGTCACAGATGAAATAAATTCAGGTTTGTCTGAAATTAATTTCTCGATAAAAATAAAATCATCTTCGCTTAAATTTTTTTGAATAGACTTTTTCGTGCTAGGGATATAACGAAGCATTAGAGCAAAACGAAGTTTGTAAAGAATCATCTTTAGATAAACACTCATCTCTATATTTTGATTAACGGCTTTTTCAATAGATAAAAAACTTTTTTCAATATCATTTAGGGCTAATGATTTTAAAAAGTCGTTAACTATGGTTGTATTTGGGGCGCCTGTTATCTCTTCTATTTCTGTAATATTTATTGTTTTATTTTTTGAAAAAGAAATTACTTTTTGAAGTATGCCAAGAGCATCTCGGAAAGCTCCATCGGCTAAAAGCGCTATCAACTCTGCTCCTCCTTTTTCAAGTTCATATCCTTCTTTTTTAGAAAAATTTGCAACAAATTTCGACAGAATAACATCAGAGGGTTTTTTGAAAATAAAACTCTGACAGCGAGATACTATTGTTTCTGGGATTTTTTCAATTTCAGTTGTGGCTAAAATAAAAATAACATGTTCAGGTGGTTCTTCGATTGTTTTTAATAATGCATTCCAAGCCTCTTTGGTAAACATATGGACTTCGTCTAAAATATAAATTTTATATTTTGAATCAAAAGGCAATGTTCGAATATTTTCATTTATATACCTGACATCATCAATTCCTCTATTTGAAGCTGCGTCCATTTCATAGATATCATTAACAGATGTTTTAAGTTCTCGAGCAATAATACGTGCTACTGTGGTTTTCCCAATACCTCTCGGACCACAAAGAAGATAGGCGTGAGAAATTTTTCCCACCTTTAAACTCCCAGAAATTGCTTTGACTACATGATCTTGACCAACAACATCTTCGAAGCTCTCTGGCCTATATTTTCTATACAATGCAATATTATTATTTATTTTTTTGTCCATATATTACAGTATAACAAATTAATGATTTTTTATAAATTCTTTAACTATTGTTTCTACTTCTTTGGCATTATTGGTTTCCATTAAAAAAACCCGTAATTCTTTTGCCCCATCAAAACCATTAACATATGCCTTAAAATGTTTTTTCATAACTGCAAATTTTTTTTGCTTACTTAATATTTTTTCAAACAATTTTGTATGCTCAACCATAACTTTTAATTTTTCTTTAAAGGGACGGTCTTTAAGAGGACTTCCCCAAGGACCGTCCTTTCCAGCAAACAACCAGGGATTACCAAAAATCGCTCGACCGAACATTATTCCATCACAACCAGTTGTTTTGGCTTTCATTATTCCATCTTCTAGATCAACCACATCACCATTTCCAATTATTTTAGTTTTTACCTTCATTTCATTTCTAATTTCTACAACCCTTTTAACATGTTCCCAACGGGCTGGCACTTTAGACATTTCCTTGCGAGTTCGAGCATGAATTGTTAAAGCATCAATATCACAAGATAATAAAAATGGAATCCAGGTTTCAATTTGATTTTGATTATAACCTATTCGGGTTTTTACAGATATTGCAACATTCTTTGTTTGTCCCTTAGCTCGTTTTTTCTTCGCATCTTTTATTCCATCCTTAACAGCCTGAATAATTTGTCTGGCTTTTTCCATATCTTTCATCATCGCCGCTCCTGATCCTTGCTTTTCAACTGATTTATCAGGACAACCCATGTTTATATCGATACCATCAAAACCAAGCAAGGCAACATAACATGAGGCTTGGCGCATCTTTTCTGGATTTGAAGAAAAAAGTTGCACAATAATTGGTTTCTCTTTTTGTGTAAAAATTAAATTATTTTTTAGAACCTCTCTTCCTGGGCTTGAAAGTCCATCGGCCGAAACAAATTCGGTCCAAAAAATATCCGGACCACCACCTACCTTGCCATGATGTGAATATTTACAAATAATCTGTCTAAAAGCTGCATCTGTCACATCTGCCATCGGAGCTAAGCAAAAAAAGGGTCTATTTAATTTTTCAAATAAATTTTTCATCCTATTGTTCACTCGAGGCGGATCCGCTTTGATCCGAAAATTTATACAAAATTTTGTTTTTAAAACGAAGATCTATATATAGGAGCGTACTATACTTTGAATTTATTTCTTCAGCAAATTCTTTCTTTTGCATGGCAAGATAAAGATTGTCATAGATAAGATCAAAATCCATATTATTTTTAAATAGTATTTTTGGAGTAAGACCATTGCTCTTCGATTCTAAATATAATGAATTCGTTTCATCGGCTTCTATAACCATATAAATTGGATTAAAACCTATATTTGTCATTTTATCAATAAATCTTGTCATTCTATGAAAATCCTCAACTGGAATCATTTGCTGACCCGAAGGATCAACTTCTTCTTTTAATTTTAAATAATATTTAAAATAAATATTTCCAGAATAATATGGAGCCTTATCAAAAATATAACCATCATTATTAATAAAATAACAATTTTCTCCAATTTCTTCTCTTATTTCGGGAATATTTTCCCCGCAATAAAGAAATGAACCTACTCGCTCTACAATATTAATATGCAACGTTTTGAAATTATCTCTTTTAACCGAAAGAGTTTTAATTCTTGGAAAATTTAATAATAAATTATTATAAACTTTTTCATGGGGATAAATCAGGCTATTATTCTTTGAAAAAAGATAAAAATGGCGACCAGTGATATTTTTATAAATTTCTTTTTCAATTTCATCCTCATCTATTATTTGATTACCTTCAACGATAATAGTATCTATGATCATTTTTTGATTATTTGACAAAAAAGCAAGAGCCAAAACAATACCAATAGTCAAAATAAAAAATAAAATAAACACCCTAAAACTTCTGGCGCGACGCTTACGCTTTATTTCTATAATCTTTGGAGATGCGGATATATCTCTCATATCTTTTATGATGAAATAATTTCTTTGCCTAAATATTTTTGCAAAACTTCTGGAATTTTAATTGACCCATCTGCTTGCTGAAAATTTTCAACCAAAGAAACCAATATTCTAGGAGTTGGAATTGCTGTACTATTTAAAGAATGAGCAAATTTTGTTTTACCGTCTTCATCTTTATAACGAATACCTAAACGACGAGTTTGAAAATCATGAAAATAAGAAGCTGAACCAATTTCTCTATATTTATTTTCTTTTGGAACCCAAAGCTCAACATCATATTTTTTAACCTGCCCCATACCTAAATCCCCACCACAATTAACAACTGTATGATACGGAATATTTAATGATTCAATAAATTCTTCAATGTTTCTATTTATTTCCTCGTGCAATCTAACTGATTCATTATGACTAGCTTCACAAAGAATAACTTGTTCTAATTTATAAAATTCATTTACTCGAATTAAGCCCTTTACATCTTTTGAGTGACTACCTGCTTCTCTGCGAAAACAAGGAGAGAATCCTAAATATTTTTTAGGTAAATCATTTTTATTTAATATTTCATCAGCATGAAAGCCCATTAAAGGAACTTCAGCCGTTCCAGCTAAAAAATCTCCATCTTGTGTTTTATATAAATCATCTTCACCTTGAGGCAAATAACCTGTCCCAAAAAAAGTTTTTCTATTAACAACAACAGGAGGAATTAATGGAATAAATCCTTTTTTAGAAAAAAAATCAAGAGCATAATTCCAAATAGCCATTGAAAGTCGGGCCCCATCTCCTAAAAGAAAATAACCTCGAAAACCATGAACTTTTACCCCTCTTTCAAAGTCAACCATTTTAAGATTTGTCATCAATTCAATATGATCTTTAGCTTCAAAATCAAATTTTGGTTTTTCTCCCCATTCTTTTATCTCTTGATTATCTTCATCGCTATTACCTTCTGGGACAGAAATGTCTGGAATATTTGGAACTTCTAACATTAAAGCTTGCCATTTTGTCATAATATTACGAAGCTCTTCTTCTTTTTCTTTCAATTCATCTTTAACTAAACGCATTTCTTCAATTAATTGTCCTCGAGCTTCATGAGATAATGTTCCCCCCATTGAAACACTTACCTTATTTTGTTCTCCGCGTAAAAATTCTACTCGAGAAAGAACTTCAAGTCTTTGATCATCAACAACAAGGAGACTATCAATATCTATCTCCATATGCTTTTTCTTTATCCCCGCTTTAATTATATCTTTATTTTCGCGTATAAATTTAATATCTAACATTTTTATATTATACTCTGATATTTTATTTTTTCAAAACTTAACATATAATATAAGGATGGAGGATGTTTACAAACTAAAATTTGAACAATTTCCTAAACCTCTACTTGAAATACCTCAACCACCAAAAAATCTTTACATTAGAGGTACTATTCCAGATTCTCGGATGGTTTATTTGGCAGTAGTGGGTTCTCGTAAATATACTTCTTACGGAAAAAATATTTGCCAAAAACTTATTCGCGGATTAAAAAATTACCCAATCGTAGTTGTTTCTGGGCTTGCCATAGGTATTGATAGTATCGCCCACAAAACAGCTTTGGAAGTCGGACTTCCAACAATTGCTTTTCCGGGCTCAGGACTTGATAACAATGTCTTATTCCCTAAAAATAATATAAACCTTGCTGAGGAGATAGTGAATAATGGTGGATGTCTTATTTCAGAGTTTGAACCAAATTTTGTGGCCACGACTTATTCTTTCCCTCAAAGAAATAGATTGATGGCCGGAATTTCACGGGCCGTTCTTGTTGTTGAGGCAGAAGAAAAGTCTGGTTCACTCATTACGGCCCGAATGGCTCTTGATTATAATCGTGATGTCCTAGCTGTCCCAGGATCGGCTTTTTCATCAAATTCAAATGGGACTAATTGGTTAATTAAACAAGGGGCAACTCCGGTCATAAATAGCGAGGATATCCTTGAGGCCCTAGGATTTGAAATTGAAAAACCAATAAAATCTGAAAAAGAAAAATATATAGATTGTGATAAAAATGAATTGCGAGTTATAGATTTACTTCGTGAACCCATGGAGCGAGACGATTTAATAAGAGAGTTAAAAATGGATACAGGCTCTGCCAATGCCCTACTTTCAATGATGGAATTAAAAGAATTAATCAAAGAAGAGTTTGGTGAGATTAAAAAGATTTAATATCTTTTTTTAAAACTTTTGTAAATTGAGACAATGGCAATGAAACCCCAAACTATCTGTAAAACAAAAGCCGGTGTAGCATTTTCATAATAAGCATTTATTCCAACTCCTATTGCTCCTAATAAATTAAGTAATTGATATTTTTTACTTGTTGGTTTTATTTTTTTTGTTGAAACTAAAAAGTAAGCAATTATTATTAAAACCATTCCTACCCAGCCACTTATATGTGAAAAATTTTGCATAAAATTATTATCTCATATTGATTAATAATTTGCAAAAAAAATGATTTCATGTAATTCTAGTCTTTAGGAACTAGAACCCAATCACTAGAACCTAGAAAATAATTTATGAAACTTTTAATTGTTGAATCACCATCAAAAGCAAAAACAATTGAGAAATATCTCAATGGTCTTTTTACTGTCAGAGCTTCTGTTGGACATATCAGAGATTTACCAAAATCAAATAAAGATGCTATCGATATTCCCGGTGGTTTTATTCCTCGATATGAAATATCAAGGGGTAAAGAGAAAGTTGTGAGTGAGCTTAAATCTTTGTCTGAAAAAGCAACGATTATAATGTTGGCTACTGACCCGGATCGAGAAGGAGAAGCAATTTCCTGGCACTTAAAAGAAATTTTAGATAATGATAAAAAAATTAAAGCACCAATTAAAAGAGTAACTTTTAATGAGATCACCAAAGAAGCCGTTGAAGAAGCACTCCAGAATCCTCGGGATCTTGATAATAATTTAATTAGAGCTCAGGAAGCTCGTCGAGTTCTCGATCGTTTAGTCGGGTATGATTTATCTGGAATAATTTGGAAAAAAGTCCGTTATGGATTATCAGCTGGAAGGGTTCAATCTCCAGCCCTTCGGATTATTATGGAAAGAGAAAGAGAAATTAGAGCTTTTACCCCAGAGCAATATTGGACAATTGAGGGGATGTTTGAAACACAAAAAAAGGAAAAATTAACATTATTTTGTGTTGATGAACCACGAGATGAAAAATTGGTTGAAAAAATTTTAAAGTTAGGTAAAAAAGAAAAATGGATTGTCAAAGACATAAAAGCTACTGAGCAAAAAAGATCTCCTCGAGCTCCTTTTACGACTTCAACTCTTCAGCAAACAGCCAGTTCCCGTCTTGGATTTTCTCCATCACGAACAATGCAAACAGCTCAAAAGCTTTATGAAGCGGGTCATATAACTTACATGCGTACAGATAGTACAAATTTATCTATTCAAGCTCAAAATCAAATTTTGACATTAATTGAAAAAAAATACGGCAAGGAATATGCTGAATTACATTTCTATAAAACTAAATCAAAAAATGCTCAAGAAGCTCATGAAGCAATTCGTCCAACTCACATTGAGCAATCATCAGCCGGGATAAATGAAGACCAAAAGAAACTTTATAAATTAATTTGGGAAAGAGTTGTTTCTTCTCAAATGTCTGATGCTAAATTGTTAAAAACAAAAATAACAGCAAATATTTCTTCTCTTACCAAAGGAAAGTTAGATGAAAATTCTATCCCCGACTTTACGGCTAATGGTTCTCTAATTATTTTCCCTGGATGGCTTTTATGTGATTCTGGAGCCCGCGGTGAGGACATTGAATTGCCTCAGGTTGAGATTGGTGAGGAATTAAAATTAATTGAACTAAACAGTTTAGAAAAATTTACCGAACCTCCTAATCGTTACTCTGAAGCTGGATTAATTAAAGAATTAGAGGCGAGAGGAATAGGTAGACCATCAACTTATGCTTCAATAATGAAAACAATTGAAGACAGAGGTTATGTAAAAAAAGAAGGAAAGACATTATATCCAACTGATACTGGAGATGTTGTTTCTAGTTTCCTTGAGAAAAATTTTGCTAATTATATTAGCGACACCTTCACGGCCCAAATGGAAGATGAACTTGATGATATTTCTAATGGTAAAAGAGAGTATGTTAAAACTTTAAAAGATTTTTATCTTCCCTTTCAAAAAGACATCAAAGAAAAAGAAAAATTGGCCAAAGCTACAAATATGGGAGAGGCTCCAGATGAAATAAAATGTCCTAAATGTAATGAAAATATGATTATTAAACTTTCACGGGGAGGAAAATTTTATTCTTGTATAAAATACCCAGATTGTGATGGAGCCAAAACAATAGAAGGAAATATTTTAGAAGGACCTAAAGAAACTGGCGAAATGTGTCCACTTTGTGGCACACCACAACCCGAAGGAAAAAGAAAGAAAAAAATTGCTGGAGGCAAACTTGTTGTAAGAGAGAGAAGAGATGGAACGGGTACTTTTATTTCCTGCTCTCGTTATCCAAAGTGTAAATTTATAAAACAAGATGAGGAAGAGTTGAAAAGAAAAATGACTAATGTCGATTGTCCAATATGCAAAAAGGGTAAAATGATGGAACGCCGAGGACGCTTTGGAATTTTTTATTCCTGCTCAAATTATCCTGATTGTAAAAATGCCATCAAAGCAAAACCAACAGGAAACATCTGTGACTTATGTGATTCTCTCATGATGGAAGGTACAAAAACCATACCTGAGCGCTGTTCAAACAAAATGTGTCGGAATCATAATCCACATAAACATGGAGAAAATATAAAGAACAATAAAAAAAATATTTAATTTTTTTCAATACTTTTCAAATAATTTCAATAAGTTATAATAGTCTTTATGACTCCCAGCATCAATGAAATTATATCTCTGATTCCAAATATTAAATCAAAAGATAAAGCTCTTATTGAAAAAGCATATAATTTTGCTGAGAAAGCTCATGCCGGACAATTACGAAAAAGCGGTGACCCGTATTTCGTCCACGTGGCAAATACCGCCAAAAATCTAGCGGATCTTGAGATGAGTCCGATTGTTATTGCAGCAGGACTCCTTCATGATGTTCTCGAAGATGCTAATGTTACACCCGAAGAGTTAAAAAAAGAATTTGGAGAAGAAATATTTGAGCTCATAGAAGGGGTCACTAAACTTGGGAAGGTTAAATATAAAGGAGTTGAAAGAAATGCCGAAAATCTAAGAAAATTTTTTATATCAGTAGCCAAAGATTTACGTGTCTTAATCATCAAATTAGCTGATAGATTACACAATATTGAGACCCTCGAACACGTTAGGCCAGACAAACAAAAACGTATTGCTCTAGAAACTCTTGAAATATACGCTCCACTTGCCAACAGATTATCAATGGGACGTCTAAAGGGTAAATTAGAAGATGCCGCATTTAAATATGCTTACCCAAAAGAATATGAAAAGGTAAAAAAATTACTTCTTGATAAAAAAGATGTAGAAGAGAAATATTTAATTGAAGTAAAGGATAAAATAATTAAAAAAATTGAAAAAGATAAAATAAAAAATTTTCAATTAGATTACAGACAAAAACACCTATATTCCCTTTGGAAAAAACTCCAAAAATATGATATGGATATCGACAAAATCTATGACATTATCGCTCTCCGAATTATGGTTAAATCAATTTCGGATTGCTATCATATCTTAGGATTAATTCACGGAGAGTGGACTCCTGTCCCAAATCGAATTAAAGATTATATTGCTTCTCCAAAGATAAATGGCTATCAGAGTTTACATACCACTATTTTTACTGGAACGGGAGGTATTGTTGAAGTTCAGATCAGAACACATGAAATGCATGAAAAAGCTGAAAATGGTATTGCGGCTCATTTTGCTTATAAAGAAAGAAAGAAGGAAGAAAAAGACATATCGAAACAATTTGAATGGGTTCATCAACTTCGTGACTTAAATCAAAACAAAGATAATCCTGAAAAATTTTTAAAAACAATCAAAATGGATTTCTTCAATGATCGAGTATTTATATTTACTCCCAAAGGAGACATCATTGATTTACCAGAAGGCTCATCCCCTATTGATTTTGCT
>CAZHIB010000007.1:0-16514 GCA_964532365.1 uncultured Candidatus Saccharibacteria bacterium | reverse complement strand
TATTAGTATTATTGTTTATTAATGTTTATTAAGGTATAATAATGTTATGAATAAAAAATTTATCCAAATTAAAGAAGCCTCTGAGCTACTTGGAGTATCAAAATTAACACTAAGAAATTGGGATAAAAAAGGTAAATTAAAAGCCCATAGACACCCTATAAATAATTACCGCGTTTATCTATTTCAAGAAGTAGAAAATATAATTAATGACACAAAAATAATAGAGAATAGACCTAAAATTCAGAAAGAAGACCCAAATTCAAAAATATATAAAATAAAAGTTATCCACATGTCTGACTAAAAATTTACTTATTTAGTTATTTTAGAAAATTTTTATTTCGTCTTTTTTTATGAAAATTTATTGCAAATCGATGAGACTCATTATTGATTAAAAGTATTTCTTTTTTATATTTTTTTATTATTTCTTCATCCCCCATTATTGCTTTGGCTCTATGTTTATCATCTTTGACTACTGATACTACTGGGATTTTATATTGATACCTACTTAAAACCACTTTCGTTATATTTATTTGAGCAATACCTCCATCCACAACAATTAATGATGGCAACCCCCATTCAATGTGACGTAACCGACGAGACAAAACTTCTTCTAAAGCCCCAGTATCATTCGAACTTATTTGACTTTGAATAATGAATTTTTTATATTCATTTTTTGCTAATTCACCATTCTCAATGACTGTCATCACCCCCACCATATTACTTCCGGCCAAATGAGCAATATCATAAGCCTCGATTCTATATAACGAAATACGAGCGTTCTTTTCAGAATGGTCTGGTTGAGCCGAAGATACCCCAGGGACCTGATGAAAAGAATTTTCGTATGGAGTTCCCCTTTTGATCAAAGCTACATCATTGATATGTTCAAGGGCAAAAAGCCTTTTTTTAATTTCACCCGCTTTCTCAAATTCTTTACGCTTTGCAAACTCCAACATTTCTTTCTTGAGATTTTTTATGATACTTTTCTTTTTACCTTCAAAAAATAATTTTAAATTTTTTATATTATTTTTATATTCTTTTAGACGAGCAGAAAAAAGCTTCTTTTCTTTGGGTCCTCGGACGAGGGAGGACGAGGAGCCAGACCCACCCAAAAAAGAACTTTTCTTCTTCTTGTCTACCACAAAAAGATTAGGTACTAATCCTAATTGTTTATAAAACTGTTGATTATTTTTTTTACTTGATTGCTCATCGATGTATGGAAAAATGCGACGAATTATTTTCATAGCTTCTTTCAACTGCCCACCATTTGGGAATGGACCATAAATAACATCAGAATCTTCTCTTTTTAAATTCCTACCTCGAACAACTAAAACTTTTGGGATTAAATCTTTTGTAATACAGACATAATTAAAACTCTTATTATCTTTTTCTTTTGTGTTGTATTTTGGTTGATATTTTTTAATTAAATTAGCCTCAAGTATAAGGGCCTCAAGAACGCTATCAGTTTCTTGCCATTTTATAGAAGTAGATAAGGTAACCATATCAAGCAATAAAGGCCCCCGGGTAGCAACAAGGTCTTTGCCAAAATAACTCTTTACTCTGTCTTGTAAAGAAGTGGCCTTACCAATATATAAGATTGTTTTTCCTTTATAGAAAAAATAAACTCCTGTTTTACTGGGAATATTTAATTTTTTTAATTGCCGACTATTCATGTTTTCTAAAAATTTTTTAAATCTTATATTTTAATATCAAAATTTTTATATTTACAGATATAAACCATGGCTTATATAAATTATTTTTTCTTTAATACTTTTTTCAAGTATTTTCCAGTGTGACTATTGAGAGTATTAGCAACTTCTTCTGGTGTCCCGCGTGCGACAATATTGCCACCTTCTGATCCACCTTCTGGACCAATATCAATAATATAATCAGAATTTTTTATAATATCCATATTGTGTTCAATTAAAATAACAGAATTACCCTTATTAACTAATTTATTTAAAACATCAAGAAGTTTTGAAACATCATCAAAGTGGAGCCCAACGGTTGGTTCATCAAGGAGATAAATTGTTTTTTCTAAATGAGGACGATAAAGCTCAGAAGAAATTTTTACTCGCTGAGCCTCTCCTCCAGAAAGCGTTGTAGCAGACTGACCCAACTTAATATATCCAAGTCCAACATCCATTAAGGTCTTAACTCGATCATAAATATTTGGGATATCTTCAAAAAAACTTAAACTTTCTTCTACTGTCATTTGTAAAATATCATGAATATTTTTCTTTTTATATTTTATAGTTAATGTCTCTTTATCAAATCTTTTACCATTGCACACATCACAAGTTACATAAACGGTTGGCAAAAAGTGCATTTCAACTGCAATTTCTCCATTACCTTCGCAAGCTTCACATCGGCCACCTTTTACATTAAAAGAAAATCTATTTGACTTCCAGCCTCTAAGTCGAGCTTCTTCGGTACTAGCAAAAAGATCTCGAATAAAAGTGAAACTTCCTGTATAAGTTGAAATATTTGATCGTGGAGTTCGACCAATTGGAGATTGATCTATCAAGATCGCTCGGGATAAATATTCGGTTCCAGAAAAAGAAGCACAGTTAAATACTGTCGCTGTTCTGTATTTACGATCGTACCTGGCTTGAAGATTTTTATATAAAATCTCATACATTAAAGAACTCTTGCCAGAACCTGAAACACCCGTAATACTTACCATTTTACCAAGAGGAATTTCAACGTTCATATTTTTTATATTAAAAACTTTTCCCCCAACTATTTTAAGAGAGCCCTTATCCCCTGTCCTTCTTTTTTCTGGAACATCAATTCTTAATTCATTTCGAAGATAGGCCAAAGTTCTTGATTTAGAAATATTTTTTGGAGCATCTAGTAGTTTTTGTAAATAATCAGATACAATAACTTCTCCCCCATGAATACCTGCCTTAGGCCCAATATCAATAATATAATCTGAAGCATAAATCGTATCTTCATCGTGCTCAACAACTATAATTGTATTACCAATATCTCGAAGATTCTCAAGAGTTTTAATTAGCTTATCATTATCTCTTTGGTGTAAACCAATAGTTGGTTCATCAAGTACATAAAGAGCTCCAACTAAACGTGAACCCAATTGACTAGCTAAGCGAATTCTTTGAGCCTCACCACCAGATAAAGTATTAGCTTTCCTATCAAGTGAAAGATAATCAAGCCCAACATTCAACAAAAATTGCAATCTTGATTCTATCTCCTTAATAATTACTTTTGAAATTTCTTTTTCTTGCTCATCAAGCTCAAGCTCAATAAAAAAATCTGCCACATCAGCTATAGACAAGTGCGTCAAATCAACAATATTTAAAGAACTTTTTTG
Organism: uncultured Candidatus Saccharibacteria bacterium; assembly: GCA_964532365.1. Taxonomy (GTDB): domain Bacteria; phylum Patescibacteriota; class Minisyncoccia; order Phycocordibacterales; family UBA9973; genus UBA8515. The sequence continues at coordinate 13,183 of CAZHIB010000007.1, read as the reverse complement.
TGAAGGTTTGTTCATATTTCTTCCCAAAAATACGTTTAGTGCCTCTGGTCGCAACCTTGCTCCATGACAGTCATCACAAGGCTCTATACCCCCAAAATACTTACTTCCTAGCCCGTTACAGGTCGGACAAGCTCCATATGGAGAATTAAATGAGAAAAGTCGTGGTTCAATCTCCGGAAAAGCAAAACCATCATGCGGACAAGAAAATTTTGATGATAAAAGAAATTCTTGAAGGTTCTCAGGTGAAATCAGATAATCCTTTTTTTCAGGTCCTCGGGTCGCCTCAAGCTCAACCAGACCGTTCAAAAAAGAATTATCTAATTTCACTTTCTTTGATATATCCCCAAACGCAATTAAGACCAAACCATCTGATTCAATCAAGGCTCTTTCAACGGCTTCAGAAAGTCGCATTCGAGCATCAGTAGGATTATCTCGAAATTCATGAATTTGAAAACTATCTACCAAGACTTCAATATTATGTTTTTTTGTTTTTGTAATATCAATTCTCTCTCTTAATTTTTTTATTTGCCCATCCAGACGAACTTCCGTAAATCCTTTATTAAGTAAATCATAAAGCAATTGATAATATTCCCCTTTTCGCCCTCGAACAATTGGAGATAAAATAGAAATAGAAGTTTCGTCCCATTCAACCCCCATTACTTTTCTTTTTTTATTTTCTTTTTGAAATTCTTTTATTTTATCAAGAGCAAAATTTATAATTTCTTCATTTGAAAGTTTTTTAATTTCATCACCGCACAAAGGACAATGAGGTTTACCAATCCTAGCATAAAGTACACGGAGATAATCATATATCTCAGTAATAGTCGCGACGGTAGAGCGAGGATTATTTGAACGTGATTTTTGATCAATTGAAATAGCCGGTGAAAGACCAGCAATTTCATCAACGTCAGGTTTTGGCATTTGATTTAAAAACTGCCGAGCATAAGCCGAAAGAGACTCAACATAACGTCTTTGACCTTCAGCAAAAATAGTATCAAAAGCAAGTGAACTCTTTCCAGAGCCCGACATACCGGTAATCACCACCATCTTATTTCGTGGCATTTCCACATTTATATTTTTGAGGTTGTGAGTGCGGGCTCCTTTTATTATTATTTTTCCTTCTTCGTTTTTTTTCATCATATATTATAATTCAATGATATTCGGAAGTCGGACTTCCGAACTTTTTCAATATATATTATCTTAAACACAAACGCCCGCCGTTTGTTCTACGTGGGGGTATATCTATATTTAACTGAATAGATAATAACACTATTCTCTATTTAGTTCAACTTAAAAAATTCCAGCAATATTGTAACTGAGTAAGGCAAGACCTTGCTCTTTTTAAGAGGATTTTTCGATTTTTTTATTTTCTGTCAATTTCAACTTCAGGCATACCTATCACATATGGGCCAACTTGATATTGAGCAAAATAAATTTTTATTTTATCAGGACTGAAAGTAAATACACTAAAATTTTCTGCACTGGGCTCTGTTCCACTTTCTATCATATCCGTCATACTTTTTATTGATTCTTTTAAGGTCTCTGGGTCAGAATTCTTTCTTTCTGTCTCGCTTATTGTCGTATATTTTTTTATTAAATAAGCACGTGATTCTGTCGAGATGTTTTTTAAATACTCTTGATCGTTTGGAAATAATTCTTTTAATTCTATCGATTTTTGATTTTTAACATCATAGTTATATGAAACAATATTTTCATAGCCATGAGCTCCGCCACTAAATCCTCCATATTTTAGAACAAAACTTATATACATTGAATTACTTTGAACAATTTCAAAATCTGAAAAGAAGGAAAATTTATCCTCTTCTTTGTTGGGGGTAATTGGAATATTGTCCCCTTCTACCTGTGTGTCATAACGAACTTGCCAATTATCCCCGCTCAGCACCATATGCTCATCGATTTGTTTTTTTATTAGATTTTCAATACTCGCATTGAAGGTCGCATCAGCTTTTTTAAAAGATGGATATTTAACTTCAAATTTAACATAAGCATTATTGGGATTTAAAACTTTTGTCTCAAATGAATCAACCACAATTAATTCTTCTTCATTTACTATAATAGGCTCAACTTTATTATTGATAATAATTTCTTGTTTTTGATTAATATTTTTAAATATAAAAGATAAAGAAATTAATATAATTATAATTAAAAATATAATTGTAATATTTTTTTTCATCATTTTTTAATTATACCACCTTTATCTTTTAGAACAATTATCTCATCTCGTAAAATTGCCGCTGTTTCAAAATCGAGTTCTTTAACTGCTTTATTCATCTCTTTTTCCTTTATTTTAATGATTTTCTCATAAATAACCTTATTTCTGTCTTCATCAGAAAGTAGTAAATTTTTTATCGTTTCACTTTCGCCTTTATTTTTATTGCTTTTATTTTTAATAAAAGCTTTTTTGAATAACTCTAAATCCAAATCAAGTTCAAGACCAACTGCTTTTTCATGTTTATCTTCAAGCTCTTCAGTAATATCTTTAATTTTTTTAATAATAGTTTGAGGATTAATATTATTTTTCTTATTATAAATAATTTGAATATCTCGACGACGGTTCGTCTCGCGAATTGCATTGTTAAGTGCATCATTCATCACATCAGCATACAAAATTACTCTACCCTCAACATTTCGAGCTGCTCGGCCAATTGTCTGAATAAGAGATGTTTCTGATCTAAGAAAACCAGCTTTATCAGCATCAAGTATTCCAATCAATGCAACTTCTGGTAAATCAAGACCTTCACGAAGTAAATTTACTCCAACTAAGATATCTATCTCACCCTTGCGAAAAGAAGTTAAGACCTGAATTCTTTCGATTGTTTTTATTTCACTATGTAAGTATTCAGCTTTTAATCCTTTTTCTTTTAAATAAATTGATAAATCCTCAGCCATTTTTTTTGTCAAAGTTGTAGCAATAACTCGAAAACCTTTTTTAATTGTTTTTTCAGCTTCAATAATAAAATCTTGAATTTGACCTGGATATTGACTTCCCAAGGACGGTTCTTGAGCTCCCTTAAGAACCGTCCTTTTTTCGTCAATATCTGCCGAAACTGGTTTAACAATTATTTCTGGGTCAATCAAGCCAGTTGGTCGAATTATCTGCTCCACCACCTGAGCACTCATACTTTTTTCTTTTTCACTTGGTGTAGCAGAGACATAAATAGTTTGTCCTGTTCTTTCTTCAAATTCTGCAATTTTAAGAGGTCGATTATCTCTTGCTGATGGAAGACGAAAACCGAATTCAATTAAAGTATTTTTTCGAGAAGCGTCACCGGCATACATTCCACTAATTTGAGGAAGTGTCACATGAGATTCATCGATAATAGTTAAAAAATCATTTTTAAAATAAGACAATAAAGTATCTGGAGCCTCGCCTTCTTTTTTGCCTGACATTATTCGCGAATAATTTTCAATCCCATTACAATAACCAATTTCTTTTATCATCGCTAAATCATAATTGGTCCGTCTTTTTAAACGTTCAGCCTCTAAAAGTTTTCCTTCTTTTTTAAACTTTTTTAATTGCAAATTAAGCTCAAGCCTTATTTCTTTAATTGCTCTATTTAATTCCTCTTTATCAGTAATAAAATGTTTAGCTGGGAATAAAAATATATTCTTTTCCTCTTTAATAATATGGGAAGAAATAGGATCAACTTTTGCAATTCTTGATATTATATTATCTTCAAACTCTATTTGGTAAATAAATGTTTCTGATATCGGCATGACTTCAACTTTCTTACCTATTGATCGAAAAGTTCCTGGAGTAATATCAGCATTCGTCCTTTCAAAATGAATAGCAACTAATGCTTTCATTAATTCAAGCCTGCCCATCTTCAACCCATCTTCAATCTTTAAATTTACCTTCTCATATTCTTCAGGTGAACCAAGCCCATAAATACAAGAAACGGAAGCAACAATAATCACATCTGGGCGAGTTAAAAGTGATTGAGTTGTGGCGTGACGAAGACGATCAATTTCCTTATTAATCTGAGCGTCTTTTTCTATATAAGTATCTGAAGCTGGCATATATGCTTCCGGCTGATAGTAGTCATAATAAGAAACGAAATAGTGAACTGCCGCCTCGGGAAAAAATTCTCGAAACTCTTGAGCAAGTTGTGCGGCTAAAGTTTTATTATGAGCAATAACTAAAGTTGGCTTGTTCCATTTTTCAATTACATTAGCAATTGTAAAAGTTTTTCCTGTCCCCGTAGCTCCAAGTAAGGTCTGTTTTTTCATACCTTTTTCAAGGCCCAAGAGTAAACCTGAAATTGCTTTCGGCTGGTCACCGTCCGGAAGATAAGAACTCTTTAGTTTGAAAATATTTTTTTTCTCTTTCATTATTTTAATTTCTCTATTGAATATTTATTTAAAAATTCTTTTTTAAATTCTAAGAATTCATCTTTCAGAATCGCCTGTCGCATATCAGAAACAAGTCTGTTTATAAAATAGACATTGTGGATTGTTGCAAGTGTCGCTCCAAGCATTTCTTTGGCTCTAAACAAATGTGAAAGATAGGCCTTGGTATAATTCTTGCAACTATAACATTCACACTCTTCATCTATTTTATTAAAATCTTTTACAAATTTAGCATTTAAAATATTTATTTTTCCGTTTTTTGTAGAAAGTGTTCCATTTCGTGCATTTCGTGTGGGGGCAACACAATCAAAAAGATCAACACCGTTCTCTACCCCCATAAATAAATCTTCCGGCTCCCCGATACCAAGTAGATGTCTAGGTTTTTCTTCTGGTAAAATTTCATTGACCCATTTAACGGCCGTCGACATATCTTCCTTAGCAAAAGAACCACCAATACCAAAACCATCAAACCCCGAAAAACGGACTTCGCCCGTCACGGAATCCACTCCATCTTCTACTTTCATTTCAGCTACTATTTTAGCAGATTCTTTTCGTAATTTTTCTGAACGTCCACCTTGAACAATACCAAAAAGTGCTTGAGGGAAAGAAATCTGAAAATATTGATCTGCTGAATGGTCTGGTTGATCCCTAAGCGACCCGAGAACCTCGGGGTAAGTAATATTTTCAGATTTCTTTCTTTTTTCAAACTCTCTCCTTTTATGTTCTTCTAAACTTCTTTTAGCCCAAGCATGAGTTCGAGACAAAGCTTCTTTTTGATATCTTTCCGACTCAGTTGGTGAAGTGCATTCATCAAAAGCAAAAATTATATCTGCCCCTAGGTTGTGTTGTATTTCAATTGATTTTTCAGGAGTAATATAATGAAGTGAACCATCTAAATGAGAACGAAAAGAAACTCCATCATTTCCAACAGTCGCGAGTCTTGGGACCCCATCTAAAATACTAGAACGTTCTGATATTAAAAGAGATGGATCTGTAATTGAGACAACCTTGGATAATTCTTTTCCATATGCCGCACCAAGTGAAAAAACTTGGAATCCACCAGAATCAGTCATCATTGGTCCATCCCAATTCATAAATTTATGCAATCCTCCAGCCTCTCGGATAAGTTCATCTCCAGGTTGTAAATATAAATGATAAGTGTTAGCCAGAACTACTTGAGCACCCAAATCTTTCACCTGTAGAGGTGTAACAGCTTTTATCGTCCCCTTTGTCCCAACTACAACAAAAGATGGAGTTAGTATTTCTCCGTGGGGAGTCGAAAACCTTCCCGCCCTCCCTAAAAAATTAGGAATTTTCTTTTCTATTTTAAAATTAAAATCTTTCATTAATCTTTTTTTATTTGAACCCATTTAAGATTTTGAACATTAACTGGAGAAGAAAGTAAAACTTTTTTAAAAGGATCGGTTGGAGCTGAAATTATTTCATCAATGATAGCTAAAACTTCTGGAGAATTACCTGGAAGATATATAATTGTTCCTTTTTCAGCAAATAATTCCATAGGAATAATCATTTCAAAATTTCCACCTCCCCGTCCAATTAATTCTACGCTGGCATTTGTTATGTCTAAAAACCCTTCAGTTTTCTGCCCAGGACTAGTATAAAGTGTCACGAGTGATGTTTTATTATAAATTTTACTAATGATACCAACTGGAATATTTCCATTAGCATAAACCTTATCTAATTCTTTAATCTCCATATCCTTGCCTATATCTATGACGATAGTATCATAAGGAGAATGATTTGGTTTTGTTAAAATATTGCCGAGAATAAAATTATTTTGTCCAGGTAAACGTCCTAATATTTCTTTTAAACCGTTAACTTCTTTTTTTAATAATTGATAATCAGCCATTGTTAACCTAATATTTGAAATCTCTTCTATCAATTTATGATTCTCATTTGTAATTGCAGCTTTTGTTCGAAATAAATAATTAAAATTATATAAACTATCATTTATAATTTTTTCAGTTTTCCATATCGAACGACCCACATAATTAAATAAATTTCCAAAATACGAAAATGATCCTATTGTTGATAAAATAAAAAATAACCCCAAGATAATTATATTTCTCTTTAAAATTTTTCTTCTCATTATTTGTTTTTTATCTCGGAACTGATGTATCATCGGTGTTTAATAAAACTTCTTTAAAAGACTCAAACTCATCAAGAATTACTCCAGCTCCACGAGCAACTGCCGTCAGAGGATCCTCGGCAATATAGACAGGTATTTTAATAGAATTTTGAATTAGAGTATCAATTCCACGAAGCAATGCTCCTCCCCCTGAAATAACGAGACCTCGGTTAATAATATCAGACAGGAGTTCTGGTGGAGTTGTCTCTAAGACCTCTTTAATTCCATCAATAAGACTTAAAATAGATGGCATTATAGCTTCTCGAATATCAGAATCAGTAATGATAACTTGCCTTGGTAATCCGGTTACAAGATCGCGTCCCCTAACCTCTGCCTCCATCGGATTACCTTCGATGACTCCCCCAATCGCAATTTTAATATTTTCAGCAGTCCTTTCCCCTATCAATAATTTAAATTCATCTCTCACATAATTTACAATATTTGTATTCAATAAATCTCCGGCAATTTTTAAATTCTTTGAACGAACCACTCCAGAAAGTGAAATCACTACAATATCTGTTGTCCCTCCTCCTATATCAACAATAACCGAACCGACAGCTTCTTTAACTGGAAGACGAATACCGACGGCCGCCGCCATAGGCTCTTCAACAATATAAACTTCACGAGCCCCAGCAGAACGTGCAGCGTCTTCGACCGCTCTAATTTCAACATTAGTAATACCAGTCGGAACACCAATCACAACTCGCGGACGAATATATTTTTTCGATATTCTCTCTGTTTTATTAATTAAATAAGATAACATTTCCTCTGTAATCTCAAAATCAGAAATAACTCCATCAACAATTGGACGAACAGCCCTAATGTGCCCCGGGGTTCGACCGATCATCTGTTTAGCCTCAGTGCCCACAGCTACAATCTGTCCTGTTTTTTGGTTGACGACAACAACCGAAGGTTCATTGATCACAATACCGTGACCCTTCAAATAAACCAACGTATTAGCTGTCCCTAAATCAATCCCTATGTCGTTCGAAAACATTTTGTAAAATTTTTTAAACATAATTTACAATTTCTAATTCTATTTTTTTATCTTCCACAAATTAATCATCTCAACAATCTCATTATCTTTAACTATTATACCCTTATCTTCTGTTCTTTTTTTTACTTCATATCCTCCGTCTTCTAGACTTCGTTTTGAAATAACTATTCTATAAGGGATGCCAATTAAATCAGCATCAGCAAATTTTTCTCCCGCACTTATGTCACGCCGATCATCAAACAAAACTTCAATTTTTTTTAACAATAAGTTCTCATAAAGATTTTTCGCTTCTTCAAAAACTTTATCATCTGTCCCAAGAACAAGTAAGTGAACATTAAAGGGGGCAACTGATTCTGGCCAAATTATACCCTTATCATCAGAAAGAACCTCTACAATAGTTCCCATTAATCTCCCAAGTCCAATTCCATAACTTCCCATTATAACTGATTTTTCCTCTCCATTTTCATTTTTATACTTTAAATCAAAAGGATCTGAAAATTTTGTTCCAAGTGAAAAAACATTTCCAACTTCAATAGCTCTCTTTTCAACAAAATCCTCTCTTTTAGCTCCCAAACTTTCCAAAACTTCATCATTATAAACCTCTTGATTAATTGCCATTCCTTTATTTTCGTCAATATAAATAGTATCCTCACCCGCTCCTGTTAAAGTTTGAAATTCATGAGAAAATTTTGAAAAACTTCCACCCGAAGCAAAGGTTAAATAAGTTAAATGTCCAATACCTACTCGATTAAAAATATTTTTATATGCAATCTTTGCTTTTTCATAAAATTCATTGTGCTCTTCATCACTTCTCGAAAAAGAATATAATGCTTTCCAGTAAAATTCTCGGCCTCTTAAAATTCCAGATTTACTTCTAGTTTCATTCCTAAAGATATCTTTAAAATCATATGAATAAATCGGTAAATCCTTATATGAACTTACATATTGTTTCAAAATATTAGCGTGAGCTTCTTCGTTTGTAAAAGATAAACCAACTTCTCCTCCGTTCTTTAGTTTAGTTTTAAACCAATTGTCTACAACCTCATCATTCCATCTTCCAGATTTTTCCCAAATTTCTTTATTTTGAAAAATAGAAGTTTTCATTTCTTGTCCACCGATGGCATCCATTTCTTCTCGAATAATATTTTCAATTTTTTTAATAACCCTTAAGCCTAAAGGCAAAAAAGAATAAACCCCAGCCATCTCTTTGTTTATAAATCCAGCCTTAATTAATAGTTCTGCATTCAAAGAAACCTCATCAGAGGGTGATTCTTTCTTTGTTTTAGTAAATAAGTGTGATTGTTTCATATTTCTCCATATTACCCTAAAATTACTATCCCGTCAAAAAACAAAGTTGCAAAATAATGCTTTTCCTGGTATTATAGCTTTTAGTTCCGTGGTCCGACATTGATCGGACTGTAAATGTTTTTATCCTTATTTTTTAGGATAATTACACTCTGTCATAAAAACAGAGTAGGCTGAAATGCTTAAAAACGGAACACTAAAGGCTCGTCGGCCAATAGTAATTAATTAATAAAAAACCGCCTAAGCAAAATAGCTATGGCGAACCAAAGTAAAATGAACAGACAAAATATTACAGAGGAAATGTTTAAGGCTGGTGTCCATTATGGATATTCAAAAAGTCGTCGTCATCCATCAACTTCTGCTTACGTTTTTGCGACAAAAAACGGAGTTGATATTATAAATATTGAAAAAACAAATGATCTATTAGACAAAGCCCTCGAAGAAATATCAAAATTGGCTGCTAGTGGAAAAACTATTTTATTTGTCGGCACTAAACCTGAAGCGCGTCAGCAAATCGTTGAAACTGCTTTATCTCTTAATATGCCATATGTTTCTGATCGTTGGGTTGGAGGAGCTTTAACAAATTTTTCTGAGATTAAAAAAAGAATATCAAGATTATTAAGTTTAAGAGATCAAAAAGAAAAAAATGAACTTGATAAATATACAAAAAAAGAACAACTATTAATAAACAAAGAAATGGAAGATATGACAAAAAACTTTCAAGGCTTAAGTAGTATAACAAAAACCCCCGATGCCGTTTTCATTGTTGATACAAAAAAAGAACATATTGCGGCAACTGAAGCCAAAAAAATGAACCTTCCGATTATTGCTCTTGTAAATACTGATTGTAATATAAAACAAATTGACTATCCAATCGTAGCCAACGATGCTTCAATTTCTAGTATAACTTTCTTTTTATCTAAAATTAAAGAAGCTTATAATAATGGAGCAAGTGGAGTACAAACAAAAGAATAAATAATTATTAATTACAAAATGACACAAATTATGAATAATTAGGTGTCGTATTAAAAAAATGACAATAAAAATAACAGCTGAATTAGTAAAACAATTAAGAGATAGTACTGGGGTTTCTGTAATGCAATGCAAAAACGCTCTTGAAGAAGCAGGGGGTGAACTGGAAAAAGCCCTAATTATTCTTAAGAAAAAATCTAGTAGTATTGCCATGAAGAAATCTGATCGAAATGCAAAGGATGGAATAATTATTATTAAAGAAAATGAAAGCAAAACTTTAATGTTAGTTCTTCATACTGAAACAGACTTCGTCTCAAAGAATGATGATTTTGTTAATTTGGCCAACAGATTGGCCGATATGGCGATGGAAGAAGGAATTGAAACAATGAAGTCAAAGTCACTTGAAATCATAAATGAAGTTGTCCAAAAAGTCGGAGAAAAGATTGAATTAGGAAAAGTAGAAGAAATTAATGGCTCTGTTATTGGAAGCTATGTTCATAACAATAAAAGTGCCGTAGTTGTTTCTCTTTCTGGTGGAACAAAAGAACTTGCTCGTGATATTGCAATGCACATTGCAGCTATGAAGCCAGTTTACACGACATCCAATGATATCACTGAAGATGACCGTAAAAAAGTAACCGAAGTATTTGAAAAAGAAGTATCTGAATCAGATAAACCAGAAGAAATTAAAAAGAAAATGCTTGAAGGAAAAATATCTACATACTTTAAAGAACAAACCTTAATGGATCAATTTTTTATTAAAAATGGAGAAGTAAAAATAGAAACTCTTTTAAAAAATAATGACGCAAAATTAGTATCATTTATTTTTGAGTCAATTAATTAATATGGGTATAATTATTATTCTATTTTTTATAGCAATCATTTTAGCTTTCATTATGCTTTCATACCAAGCCTGGGAGATAAAAACTTTGCGCACAGAAAAGACTAATAACTTATCAAAGATAATGCCGGAAATATATTTTCGACATTTAGAAAAAAATATGCTATACATTACTAAGCATATTATTCAGGGAATAATATTGGTGACTGTGAAATATTGGTATATATCAGAAGCAAAAACAAAAAAATGGCTTAAAAAAAATTGGCCAAAGATATCAAATTACCTTAGAACGAAAACATCAAATATTAACCAACGAAAGAATTCATTTATTAAGCGAGCAGTTCTAGAATCAAAGATAAAGATTAGACGAGTTAAAGAAAAGGTAAAAAGAGAGCATGAATAATTTTATTTTTTAAAATTACATGCCGGCATAGCTCAGTTGGTAGAGCGCCACTTTTGTAAAGTGGATGTCCGGGGTTCGAATCCTCGTGCCGGCTCCAAAAAAAACACCCTAAACGGGTGTTTTTTCTCGGCACGAGGATTCGAAATCGCAGGCCTTACTTCTTCTTTGTCGTTTCCTTTACTTCTTCTTCCGCCTTTATCGTTTCAAGCTCAGGAAATGTTTTTTCTATTTCTTCAACGGTGTGAAGCCCACTATAGACTTTGCCATTAATCACAATTGCCGGTAAGTCATCTGGAACTTTATATATTGAGGTCATTGTTCTAATGGCTGATAAATCGAGATTATAGTCAAAAGAATAAACTCGTAAATCTGGATATTTTTCTCTTAGACTAGTCAAGACATAGCCTTGTTTTGTACAATCATTACAATTATCGTTCTTATAAAAATAAAGAATAAAGATAGAGTTTTCTCCACAACGCTCTCTAATTTTTTTCATTAAAAGATAATCTTTAATTTCAAGTAATGAATAAGATTTTTTCAAGCTAATCACATCTACATTATCAATTCCGATATTATTCTCACTATAAGATATTTTATCTGCCAGTGAATTTAACTCAGAAGATAAAATAGTCCCAGAAGAAACATCTTCGCAAGATTGCTCTTGAAGTAGATCAAATTGTGTTTCTGATGACATTAAATCGAGAGATATATTATTTTCAATAGATTTAAGTTGATTAATTTTTTTATTATTAAGATAATTTGAAAGCCACAGTCCAGAAATAAAAATAGTGGAAGTAATAAAAAGAACAATAACATACTTTTTCCAATCATTTGGTTCGTGTTGGTGCATAAATTATTTAGCAGCGCGGCGTTCTTGGATCCAATTAGATTCCTTTGAAATAACAGCATTGTAAATTGCTCTTAACATCCAAAAGGGCGCTATGACACTATAAATTATAATAAAATAGAAAAACGAGAATGAAAATCCCGACTTCCCTTCAGCCATTTTCCGGCCAATCATGACTGATACAATCACTAGTATATACAAAATTATCGACAAGAACAATACGGCCTTTGTATTAAGAAAAAACCAGTCAAACTTGTAATCTAAACTAAAAAAATTTTCCCAACCAACCGTTTTAATTTGAATTATCTTATTGTAAACAAATCTTATAATATTACCCATCACATTTACAAACAAAAATATAACTCCAAGTATTGAAATCAAGCCCGAAGGTAAGGTAAAAAGAGCCACTGTTCCATACTTTTTCCTAAACAACATTCTACGATAATCAATTAAATTTTTTATAAAACCATATATCCATCTTAATCGCTGACGATAAAGCTTAGCAACAGAATTAGGGCTGTTTGTATAAACATAAGCATCAGGGCAGTGATCTATTTTATATCCATACTCCTGCATTCGAAGAGCAATTTCTTGATCTTCGGTATTGTGAGCTTTCTTGTAATTGCCCAATTCATCAAAAACTCTTTTCCTAAAAATCGAAAAAGGGCCTGGGGCCACATGAATACCGCCCATAAATCCAAGCATCTTTTTAGTATAAATTGACATATCATATTCAATACCCTGGGCATATTGTAAAATATTTTTGGGATTATAAACTATAATCGACGGGGCAACAGCCATGGTCGCAGGGTCTTTTTGAAAATACTTTAAAATTCTCTTTAATGATTGGGGGTGAACCATTGAATCCGAATCAAGACAACCGAAAAATTCTGAATCTGTTTTTTCAATTGCTAAATTGACCGCAGTGTGTTTTCCTCCGTTTTCCTTTTTGATTAGAATAATATTTGGATTATCAATAAATTCTTGAATAACATTCCAAGTATTATCCTTACTCCCATCATCAATAATATATATTTTCAATTTATCTTTCGGATAATCAAGAGCTAAAAGAGATTTGACTGTTTTTAGAATTGTGGCCTCTTCGTTATAAACAGGAACCGCAATGGTAACCGTTGGATAATATTTTAATTTCAAATTATCAGGATTGTGAACAATATGTCGTTTTTTTTCTAAAAAGGTTATTAAAAAAAATATCTGTATATAAACAGAAATGAATGAAAAAACATAAAAAATGGCCGTATAAAAAGATTCCATGATAAAAACCTAGTATAACATAT
>CAZHIB010000006.1:0-17681 GCA_964532365.1 uncultured Candidatus Saccharibacteria bacterium | reverse complement strand
TACTTTGCATATATTATTGAGCTACTCTCCAGACTCTAGTTTTGAAACTCTTTTTGTTTCAACTCTAATTGTCTGAAGACTAGCTAGCTAATTATTAATATTTCAAATATAGCAAATTTGAACCTTTTTTTAAAGGGGGTCAAGAGTTGACAGTAAAACAAAAAGCAAATAAGCTTTAAGAAAAGCACAACCTAAATTTTACCGATATGAAAAAAAATAAGCAATTCGTCTGTGCTAGCTATACAGATGATGAAGGCAAAAAAGTTTGCCTTGAGGGAAAATTATTAAGAAGAAATAAAAATTTTTTTCTTGTCGAGGTTTTTAAAAAAATAGAAAGCCTTGGAGAAAAAATAATTTCTATTTCGTTCTCATCAAGAAGGAGAGAAAAGATCTTCTTCAGGTTCAAAGATTTTCTTTTTAAAGAAATCAATCGTCAGCCCTTTAATCCAAGTATTGAAGGTTGGGACGATGGAGAATATTAAAAGAGCCCGGATTTTATTCCGGACTCTTTTTTAATAAATTAAATATTTACGGTAGTTATTTGAGAGATCAAGAAAATCATCGGCTTGCTCTTTTAATTTCATGCTGGCAGATTTTCCAAAAGAAACAACTTCAACTTGAATTCCAGAAGTACTTTGCAAATATTCAACTAGGGGAACAAAATCTCCATCCCCGGCGACCAAAATTAAAGCATCTAGTTTAGGGGCCATTTTCATAGCATCAACTGCCAAGCCCACATCCCAGTCACCCTTTTTAGTTCCGCCAGCAAAAATTTGTAAATCTTTTGTTCTTGTTTCAATTCCTAATTTTGTTAAAGCATCAAAAAAATTCTTTTCATCTCCCCCCTCACTTGTAATAACATAAGCAATAGCCCGGACAAGCTTACGTCCAGCCACCGCATCTTTTAATACAGCCCCAAAATTCACTTTTCGTTTATATAAATTTTTTGCAGAGTGATATAGATTTGATGTGTCTATAAAAACTCCAACTCTTTGTTCTTTGTGTTTAATTACACTCATCTGTTTTATTTTCTTATTAAAAATTAATTATCGACCATTGTTATCTTAACAATATTTATACTAAATAACAAAAACCTCCCCGACGTAGGTCGGGGAGGTTTTTTTGATTAAGCTTCTTTTAGTTTTTTGCTCTCAGACATGAATCTTTCTTTGTTAGTATTTTCCAAAAATTTTAAATGTTTTCTGCGATCAGCCACCATTTTAATAAGTCCACGGCGAGAATGATTGTCTTTTTTGTGTTCTTTTAAATGCCCAGCTAATTCATCGATTCTTTTACTTAAAATAGCAATCTGGACCTCAGGGCTTCCCGTGTCTTTGTCGTGCAATTGGTTCTTTTTTATAATATTTTGCTTTTTCTTTGTTGTTAACATCGTGGCCCTATATTAGCATAAAATTTTAGATAATGCAAGCCCGTAGAAATTGATTTTTAGTAAGAAGACTTGACTTATTTTTTATTTATGATATCTTAAAAATGAATAATTCACGGAGTATTAATCAAAAAACGGAACCATGAGAGCTCCACCATTAGACTGTAAGACAAGCGGGATATTACCCTCCAGTGATCTTAAGAAAAACAGAAAACAGTTGACCGGCCGGGGGAAGGAATAGTCCTTCTCCCAAACCAGAAAAAGCCTCTGAAAAGGGGCTTTTAATTTTGCGACCAGCCAAAGATGAGCAAGTATAAGGTTTTTGTGGTATAATTATTGTGCGACACTAATATGAATACTCAACTAGAACAATTAAAGCGAGAGTTTCTAGAGCATGTTGAAATTGAGAAAGGCAACAGCCTAAAAACGGTCAATAATTATGATCATTATTTAACTCGCTTCTTTGAATTTGCCAAAATTAGCGAGCCAAAAGAAATTACCGACGATAAAGTTAGAGAATTCCGTCTTTATCTTAATCGCCAGCCAGGAATTAAAATAAAGGGCCAACAAGCTGGAACTCTTAAAAAGAATACGCAGAATTATCATTTAATCGCCCTTAGGTCTTTTCTCAAATATTTGATGAAAAGAGGAATTACTTCCCTGTCTCCTGAGCGTATTGATTTGGCCAAAATTAAAGAACGATCACTTGATTTAATTTCAACCGATGAACTCACTCGACTTTTGAATGCTCCTCTTTCTTTGCCTGTTACGAACAAAAAGTTTGAAAATCAAAAAAGATTAAGAGATAAAGCGATTCTTGAATTATTTTTTTCAACTGGCTTACGTTTATCAGAACTTTGCTCAATTAATCGGGATTTGGATTTGTCGAAAGATGAATTTTCAATTCGCGGAAAAGGCGAAAAAGTTCGAGTGGTCTTTTTGTCTGACTCAGCTAAAGATTCAATTCGAGAATATTTAAAATCTCGAAAAGATATGGATGAGCCCTTATTTATTCAGTATTCAAAAAACTCACCAAAACAAGGTCTCGGCAAAGGTGGCAGGTTAACTCCCCGTTCGATTGAGAGAATTGTAAAATATTATGCCATTGTAGCTGGAATTTCTAAAAAAGTGACTCCTCATATCATTCGCCATTCTTTTGCCACCGATTTACTTTCAAATGGGGCTGACATTCGTTCGGTTCAAATGATGCTTGGCCATGCCAATATTGCAACAACACAAATATATACGCACATCACAGATAAACAATTAAGAGACGTACATAAGAAATTTCACAGTAAACCAGAAAAACAGTAAAATAAAAATACTTGCCACAATAAGTTTGGTGATATTGTTGGGGCATAAAAGATTCCATAATAAATCATTAAAATAATTATAATAATATTATGAAATATAAAGAACATAAAAATTTTTTTGAGATAGCTTATAAAACAGGAAGCGATATTTGGACGGAGTTATCAATAAATAATCGTGGACAAATATTAATTGAGCAAATTCCCTTAGGGTCACTTATTTTAGATGTTGGTTGTGGGCGAGGATTTTTTGCAAAGCATTTAGCTGAACTTGGTTACCGAGTTATTGGTATTGATTTTGAAAAAAATATTATCAATAAAATGAATAAAGAAATAAAAAATTGGGGGCTTGAGGGAAAATTAAAGTTTATGGAAGGTGATGCTCTGGATATTCCCTTTGAAGATAAATCCTTTGATGCTATTTGTGACTTTGGTTTGCTAGAACATTTATATAAAGAAGATTGGAGTATTTATGTAGATGAAATAAATCGGGTTTTGAAGCCTGGTGGTTTTTATTTAAATATTTCTTTGTCCCGTGAGACATTAAGTTTTTTGGATTTTATTCCAAAGAAATCTAAAGATGGTAATTTCCAAAAATATGGAGTTAACTATCATTTTTTTACTAAAGAAGAAATAAATAATATTTTTAACGATAAATTGATTTCTGTTAAGCAAGGAATTGAGTTTGTTGAAAAACCTGGTCTTGCTTTAGTTGAAACACTTTTTAAAAAAGAAAAATAATTTTTTAATGTATTATGAAAATAATTTCATGGAATACTAATGGTTTGCGGGCGACAGTTAAGCAGGGACATTTTATGCCCTTATTTTCTTTTCAGAATCCTGACATTGTTTGTTTTCAGGAAACAAAGTGTGAGCCAGAACAACTCGATGCTGATATTAGGAATTTAAAAGGCTATCATTCCTATTTTTCTTATTCAAAAAATAAAAAAGGTTATAGCGGAGTGGCCATTTATTCAAAAAAAGAGCCTGAAAAAGTTGAATACGGATTTGGAGAAAAGAGATTTGATGACGAAGGGCGAACACTCGTGGCTTATTACCCTAATTTTATTTTAATTAATTGTTATTTCCCGAATGGAGGTGGAGGGCCCGAGAGATTAAAATATAAATTAGAATTTTATGATGCTTTCTTAGAATTTATTAACAAATTAAGGGAAAAAGGAAGAAATATTATTTTTTGCGGGGATATAAACACCGCCCATGAAGAAATTGATTTGGCTCGGCCAAAAGAAAACCAAGATAATACAGGCTTTCTACCGATTGAGCGAGCCTGGATGGATGAAGTTGTAAATAATGGCTGGGTGGATATTTTTCGAAATTTATATCCTAACAAAAAAGACATTTATACTTATTGGGATCAAAAAACCCGAGCTCGTGATCGAAATGTTGGCTGGCGGATAGATTATTTTTTTACTAATCAATCTTTTGCTTCTAAGATAAAAAGTTTTAAAACTTTATCAGATTATTATGGGTCAGATCATTGCCCAATAATGATTGATATAAGAGATTAGACACAAAAGATTAGATAGGGCCTAACCTTTATACGCCATGTTTTTTGTGTAATTTATCGATTTCTTCCATCTCTAACTTATTCTTTTTTTCTTTTCCTCTATCTCCCAATGTTTTAAGTTCAGCATCTCCGAGTACGTTGAGTGATTTTATAAGTTCAGATAGATGCTCTCTGGTGTTTTTAGTTGGGTCGTCTAAAACTTCTTCAAGAAGGGCGCTTAAAATCCAACCCATGCGTGGTCCGGGCTTCATACTTAAATCTCTTATCATATATTCCCCATCAACAGCCAGTTGTCCGACTGATATTGGATCATGGAGGACTTCTTCAATCATGGCATGATATTTACGTAAACGATATGGAGCTTCTTTCTTTTTCATCCCTACTCGGTCACACTCGCGAACATTCATTAGATCCCAAATGTGTTCTTTTCCAACATTGGCTACTACTCGACGGACAGCCGAAAGTGTGATCATTTCAGTATCAGAAAAGAACATGTGTCCACGGACTAATTTCAAGACAAGTTCAGTTGTTTTTTGGCTAAATTTTAGTCTTTCTAATATTTGCTTAGTTATTCTTGCCCCAACGACTTCGTGACCATAAAAAGTATACTTCCCTTCTCCTCCCGCTTTTGTTCTATCCCAGCGTCTGGTTCTTGGCTTACCAATGTCGTGAAATAAGGCAGATAGTCGAACTTCTAATGACCAGCCCTTTTGAGAGGCATGGTCAAGAGCATGAAGTAAGTGCTCCCAAACATCATATATATGTGCTCCTTTCTGTTCACATCCAATTCCCTCTTCTAATTCTGGAATAATATGTTTTAGCAATCCTAATTTTTGCAATAATCCTATTCCAATAGCTGGATTATCAGACATAATTATCTTTACAAATTCATCTCGAATTCTTTCAAAAGAAATATTTTTTAACAATAGAGATTTATCAAGAATGGCCTGTGTGGTATCAGATGAAATTGCAAAATTTAACTGAGTTGAAAATCTAACAGCCCGAAGCATCCGTAAAGCATCTTCTTGAAAGCGATCACTGGGATTATTGACAGCTCTAATGAGTTTGTCCTTTATGTCCTTTACACCACCAAATATGTCCGTTAGATGTCCTTTAGAAATACTAAAGGCCATGGCGTTTATTGTAAAATCACGTCTTTTTAAGTCATCTTTTAGATTATTGCTGAACTTAACTTCGTCTGGATGCCTATTATCGCTATATTTTGCTTCGATTCTGAATGGTGTTACTTCTACAATATGATATTTAAGTGTTTCCCGTGTAACACCTTCCTGCTCTATTTCTGGGTTCGATTCAATATTTGCTCCATCTCTTGGTATACAAACCCCCACCGTTCCAAATTTATTTTCATATATAGTTTTTTCAAACAGTTGAATTATCTCCTCTGGCTTAGCATTTGTGGTAATATCCCAGTCTTTTGGTTTCCTAAACATTATCAGATCACGAACGCAACCTCCCACTAAAAAAGCCTCAAAACCTGCATTTTCGAGTGTTTTTGTTACACGTGTAACAAAATCTGGGATTAGATGAGGATCTATAATTTTAAATTCTTGATGTTTCATGGGAAACGATTGGTGCGCCCGGCAGGAATTGAACCCACATCCACGGTTCCGAAGACCGGTACTCTATCCGTTGAGCTACGGGCGCTTTTTAAATTATTAACTTTATTATTATACACTTTTTTGAAAGTTATCAAAATAAATGTTTTATATTTAATACTTAATATTTAATAAAAGAGTTAATAATTTTTTGTTTATTAAATTAATGTTTATTTATAAAGATAATTTTATTAAATATTAATAAATAATTTGCATTTTTAAGTTGAAAAAAGTATAATAATAAATGATTTTAAAATATAAATTAATTGTTTTAGTTTTTTAAGAAAAATTTATTTATAAATAAAATGCGGGATTGGTTTAGTGGTAGAACACGTCCTTGCCAAGGATGAGACAGGAGTTCGATTCTCCTATCCCGCACAAAAGAAAAATTAAATATAATTAAGATTAATTTACGGCATGACCTTTATTGGTCCTTTATCCCCAAATAAAACCTTTAAAAAATAAGATTTATGTGGATAAGTATGTGTGCATTGTTTATAAAAGACATACTAGAATATGACTTTTTGAAATACAAAAATTATCATACCCGGATAATGTGTTGATAATTAAATATATTTTCAGAGATTTTAATAATTAAGTAATTTTTATGTCCATTACATTAAAAATGTTTCATGTGAAACGATTTTAATTGTTACACATGTAACAATTAGAGAATATGAAAAATTTTACTTCAAATACTCAAAAAATAGGTGAATTAGGAGAAGAAGTTGCTTGTAAATATTTAGAAAAAAATGGTTTTTTAATATTAGAGAGAAATTATACAAAAAAATGGGGAGAAATAGACATTATTGGACAAAAAGAAAATGTCTTATATTTTATTGAGGTTAAATCTAAAAGTATTTCAAGTTTAGATTTTGTTTCCCAAAAATTTGATGAACAAGATAGTCAGGAGAATCGACCGGAAGATAATATGCATCCATGGAAAATAAAAAGATTAAGAAGGGTAGTGGAGACCTATCTTATTAGTAGAAGGTTTGGCAGTATCGACTGGCAATTTGATTTGTTGATTGTTTTTTTAGACTTAGAAGAAAGAAGGGCAAGAGTTAGGAAGATTGAGAATATAATTTTATAATTTTAATAGTGATGACATGGGGGAGTTGAACCTTACAGGTTCAGTATACCTTTTCTATTTTCCCAATGAATACATTTGGAAAATATGGAAAAGCTTTTCGCCTCCCTTGCACAAATAAAGAAGTTTATTTGTGCGGGATAAGGGAGTCGAACCCTTCACCACAGTTTGGAAAACTGTTATTTTACCGATAAACTAATCCCGCATTTAATATTTAATTATTAGTGATTATATATGAAAAAATGTAAAATTACAACATGTAAATAAAAATAACGACTCCAATTTTACTGGAAGTCGTTATTTAAAAGTTCTTGATGGACTTCGGTTTTTTATGTCGGGGTGCCGGGATTCGAACCCGGAGTCGCCTGTTCCCAAAACAGGAATGTTAGCCGTTACACCACACCCCGATGTAATTTTCTTATCTTAGCATATTTTAAGTTAAAAACAATTATTTTTTGAAGACCTTTAATTTACTTGCAAGTCATTTGCATTTGTGATAAAGTAAAAAAATGCTAAAAGGGAAAGTAGAAGATTTTAAAAAAATATTAAAAGAAAATGATTTTAAGTGTACATCTACCCGGCTAAAAATCATTGATATATTTTTTAAGAATAGTAAGCCAATAAGTGCTGAATATATTTATAGCAAATTAAAAAATGATATTGATGAAGCAACTGTTTATCGAACACTTTCTTCTTTTGAAAAAAAGGGAGTACTTAGAAGGATTGATTTGAGAAAAAGTTCTATTCATTTTGAATTAAATAATCACCATCATCACCATATAATCTGTACAAAATGTGGGAGGATAGAGGATTTTGAAGAAAACAAAGAAATTGAAAAACTTCTAGTCAAAGTAGTTCAAGATTCAAGTAAATTTAAAAGCATAACAGAACATTCCTTGGAGTTGTTTGGACTTTGTAAGGTTTGTTGTTAAAAATGATAACAAATTATATATATGCATTGATAAGTGTCCTGGTTATTAGTTTTGTTTCGCTTATTGGGGTATTTTCACTTTCTTTAAAAGAAGAAGTCTTAAAAAAATATATTAATTTTTTTATTAGTTTGGCTATTGGGGCCTTGCTTGGGGACGCCTTTATTCATATTATTCCAGAGTCATTCGAGGGAAGCTTAGGAGCAAGTATATCGAGTATCTTGGTGGTCGTTGGAATTCTTGTGTTTTTTGTGATTGAGAAATTTATTCATTGGCATCATCACGGAGAAGACAAAGATAAAGAACATATTCACCCTGTTGGAAAACTAATTTTATTTACTGACGGTTTTCACAACTTCATAGATGGAGCAATTATTGGGGCTAGTTTTTTGATTAGTCTTCCAGTTGGAATAGCAACTACAGTTGCTGTTATTTTACATGAAATACCTCAAGAAATAGGGGATTTTGCTGTTTTAATTCACGCAGGTTACGTAAAAAAGAAAGCTTTATTATTTAATTTTCTTTCGGCCCTAGCTTCTGTCCTTGGTTTAATTGTTGTATTTATTTTCGGTAATTTTATTGAAAATATTGCTTTGTGGGTTGTCCCGATTGCCGCCGGAGGATTTATATATATTGCAGTAGCTGATTTAATCCCGGAATTACACAAAACAAGGAATGTTAAGCACTCAGTGATTCAATTGGCCATCGTAATGATTGGAGTTATTTCAATGATTGCTCTCACGCTTCTTGAATAGTTTTTTGTAATCTTTATTAATGAAAATTTTAAAAAAGAAAAACCACTCATAGATAGAATAGAGTGGTTTTCTTTAGATTTAATTGCTTTATAATAACAATCAAATTATTTAACAGCGTCTTTCAAAGCTTTTGCAGCTCGGAATTTCGGAACTTTTGTTGCAGCTACTTTAACTTGCTCTCCTGTTTTTGGATTACGAGCCATGCGGGCTGCGCGAGCCTTAACAGAAAAGATTCCAATACCTGCAATTGATACTTCGTCACCTTTTTTCAAGGTTGCAACGATGGCATCAAACATTGCGTTCACAATTTCTTCAGCTTGTACTTTTGTACCGCCTAGCTTTTCATGAACAAGTTCTACTAATGCTTGTTTATTCATTATTTTAGTTTTTATATTTTTTTAAAATATAAAATGCTATCTGAATAATATTCGACCGTTTGCAAACGATCCCTAATAAATAGGTATAAACCTATTATATATCAAGCTAATTTAAAAACAAGGGTTTTGTGTGTTTGACAAACATTATATCTGTTTTATTAAAAATACTGGAAATTTTGATTAATCAAAATTTCCAGTATTTTTTCTCATTATTAATTAGTAATTGGTAACTAGTAATTACCTTATCTCGCGTATTCAATAATTCTATTTTCTCTTATCATGGTGACTCTTATTTCACCAGGGTAGGTGAGTTCTTGCTCAATTTTCTTGGCGATATCGCGAGCCATTTCTTTAGCTTCTAGATCGGTAACTTTTTCTGGGGTGACAAATATCCTTATTTCTCGGCCAGCCGATAGGGCATAAGATTTCTCAACTCCATCAAATGTTTTAGTTAATGCCTCCAAATCTTGTAATCGCTTGATATAATTTTCAACACTATCACGTCTTGCCCCTGGTCGTCCCCCTGAAATATGGTCAGCAGTTTGAACGATTATTGATTCAATTGATTCATGTGGAGTATCGTCGTGATGACTTTTCATGGCCGTAATAATACGAGGGTCGGCTCCAAATTTTTGTAATATTCTAATTCCAATATCAATATGTGTTCCTTGAACTTCATGGTCTAAGGCTTTACCTATATCATGAACAAGAGCTCCGGCTTTGGCAACTTGGACATCAGCCCCAAGCTCTTCAGCTAGCATGCCGGCAATATGGGCCATTTCGATAGAATGTTGGAGAACATTTTGCCCATAAGAAGTTCGGAAATATAAACGACCAACAATGGCACTGATTCTTGGGTCTAAATTAAATATGCCACATTCATAAACTGCCTGGTCGCCTTTTTCTTTTATTATTTTATTGATATCTTCTTGGGCCTTGGCTACTACTTCTTCAATTTTAGCTGGTTGAATACGGCCATCGAGAATTAAGTTTTCAAGAGCAAGTCTTGCAACCTGTCTGCGAACTGGATCAAATGACGAAATGACAATTGCTCCAGGCGTTTCATCAATAATAAGTTCTACCCCCGCTTCTTTTTCAAAAGCTCGAATATTTCTGCCTTCTTTACCGATGATTTTACCTTTTATTTCATCGTTTGGAATGTTGACTGAGGTAGTCATCATTTCACTGGCAGTCGATGAAGCTAGACGATTAATACTTGCCGCGAGTATATCTTTTGCTCGACGATCTAATTTCTCAGCATTAAGGCTTTCCATCTTTTGCATTCGGACAACTAAATCTTCTTCGTATTTTATCTCAACATCTTTAAAAAGGGTCTCTCTAGCATCTTCACGAGTTAAGTCTGCAACTTTTTCTAATATTTTTTCTTTTTCTTCTTGCATTCCGTCAACTCTTTCTTTAACCTTTTTTACTTCTTCAATCTTCGCTTTTATTTTCTCTACTTCTTTATCTATTTCACCCTGACGATTGTCTAGCATTTCTTCTTTCTTGATTAGACGGTTTTCTGTTTGTTTCCACTCCTCTTCTTTTCTCTTTTGCTCTTTATTTGATTCTTCTAAATATTTTTCGGCCTTATGTTTTGCCTCATCAAGAATTTTTTGAGCATCTTCTTTTGCCCCCAACATGATCTTCTTGATTTCAAGTTCCATAGAACCTTTTTGACCAAGTGAGACAATGAGACGCAAATAATATCCAATACCAGCTCCTACAAGTAGGGCTGCTATGGATATGATTATTATTGTTATTAAACTCATAGCGACTTTTAGTCGCTTTTAAAACACAGAGATTAACCGACCCATATTTTTAGGGTAAGTTATCAAAACAAGTATGATTGATTTAGAACATGACTGTAATTTGTTTAAATTCATAAAAAATTCATATCGTGACTGCATTTTGAAAGCGAACATGTAATAAAAACTTTTAAATTTCGATATTTTTATAATACTCTAAAAAACCAATTTTGTCTAGATTATTGATTTTTGCTAGAATAGGGGTATGAAATTTGAATCTGAATCGAATAATTTAAAAAAATCATCAAAGAAACCTTTTGAAAGTAATATAGGTAAAGAGGAAAAGCTCAGGACCTATTTTTTATTTATTTTATTTGTGGATTCATTGCGAGATAAAAAAAGAAATTAAGACGATAATTTGCAATTCGAAATGAAGAGAGAGCATTTTGAATTGCAATTTGTCATCATAATTCTGTCGGTTAATCGCAACACCAAATTACATTTTTATGTAATTTGGTGTTGGATAAATATTTGAGGACATCGTTATTATTTAAATTACTCAATAATTTAAATAAAGAATTCTCTCTCCTCTTCCTGATTCCGATTAGGATTGCGATTAATTAATAATTTATTCCACTATTAATTTAATAATTAGTAATGGGGTTAACCGGTAGAATTATGGTGGTAAAGGAAATGCCCCGCGACGAAGTCGCGGGGCATTTTGTGGTATCTTATTTTCCTTTTGGTTTTGAAATTATATCATCAACGATGCCGTATTTTTTGGCCTCATCAGATGTCATCCAGTAATCACGATCTGAATCTTTTTCTACTTGCTCAACTTTTTTATTTGTATTTTGAGCAAGAATTTTATTAAGAGTATCTTTAGTACGGAGAATATGTTTGGCATTTATTGCAATATCACTGGCTTGGCCTTCAGCCCCACCCATAACTTGGTGAATCATAACTTCAGAATTTGGCAAAGAAAATCTTTTACCTTTCTGACCTGATGACAAAATTAAGGCTCCCATTGAAGCGGCAATACCGACGCAAATTGTTGAGACATCACTTTTAATAAAATTCATCGTATCGATAATCGCAAGTCCAGCTGTGACCGAACCACCAGGTGAATTGATGTAAAGATAAATATCTTTTTTTGAATCAGCATTATCTAAATAAAGAAGTTGGGCAATAACTAAATTGGCGGTATGGTCATCGATTGGACCACCGAGGAAAATAATACGATCGTTTAATAGCCGTGAATAAATATCGTAAGCTCGCTCGCCAAATTGAGATTTTTCTATAACTGTAGGGATTAACATAGTTTTTATAATTATTTATTACTAATTACTAATGACCAATTAAGGACATAATTTAATTATATCACATATTTATTTTTGATTTTCCAAAAACTTGAAGACTTTTTCATTTTCAAGCATTTGTTCAACGTATGCTCGAGCGCGAGTTGGGTCAGCGTCTTTATACATAGTTGTGATTTGAATAACATCACGCTCAATTTCTTCTTCTGTTGGTTTTAGATTTTCTTTTTCAGATATGGCATGAATTATCATTTGAACCTTGGCTCTTTTTTCGGCTTCATTTTTCCATTCAGTTCTTAAATCCAATTCTGTTTTATTTATTTGCTTAAGATAATCTTCAAACTTAAAACCAGCATTTGTGACATCAGCTTGTAGGCGATACATAATTTTATCTGTTTCACTATCAATTAAAATTTGTGGTATTTCTCCTTCTGTTTGTTTCACCAATTCTTCAATAATAGAAAGACGAAGTTTATCTTTTTCAATCGTTTCTTTTTCAATTTTCATATTACTTTTTATTTTTTCACGAAAAGCTTCGGCTGAAGGAAAATCACCAAAACTTTTTGCAAAAGCATCATCAAAAGCTGGATATTCACTTTCGGGAATCTCGGGATGAGCTTTTGCGTGTTCTTCTTCTGTCATATGTTCATGGCCAGTATGATCATTACCACGAGCTTGCTCAGCTCGCATTTTGCGAAGTTCTAGAATTGTTTTATCAATTTCTTTTTCATCAACAACAATTTCTTTGTTGAACTCTTCTTTTTTATTTTCTTTATTTGCAATTTTTTTATAATCAGGAAGTTTTATTTCAGGCAAAACAGCAGTGATAATTTTAAATTCTAAATCTGAACCCTTGCCAATTTTAGTGATTGATATTTGCGGACGGCCAATAGCGTCAATTTTATTTTCTTCTAAAATTTTAATGTAATTTTCAGAAAGAGCAATTTCTGCCATTTCTTGCAATAATTCCATTTCATTAATATTTTCTTTTACCTTTCCAGTCGGAGCTTTGCCTTTTCGAAAACCTGGAAGTTCTAAGCGTTCACCGATTTTTTCTAATGCTTTTTCTTCATACTTTTCAAATTCGGTCACTTCCAAAACACCGATAATTTCAACCTCACTTTTTTCTAATTTTTTAATATCTATTTTCATAATATTTGTTTTTAATTTATTAGTTTAATTCTTTCATCTTATATGTCTAAAACCTTTTTGTCAAAACTAAAAAACCCCGCAAATTATGCGGGATTTTTTAATATCTTATTTTGTCCATGTCGGACGTGGACTTATTTAAAAGAAGATTGAAACGAAAACTAGAGAAACAATAGTCATAAGTTTGATTAGAATATTTAGTGATGGACCTGATGTATCTTTAAATGGATCACCAACTGTATCTCCAACAACTGCCGCTTTGTGAGCCTCAGATCCTTTACCTCCTAAATTGCCAGCTTCAATATGTTTTTTAGCGTTGTCCCAAGCACCTCCGGCATTAGCCATATTGATTGCTTGCAAAACTCCAACAATTAAAGATCCGGCCAATAATCCTCCTAAGGCTTCTTTACCTAAGAAAGGAGTTAAACCAATTGCAAGTGGGGCAATAACAGCAACAATACCAGGAACAATCATTTCTTTCAAAGCAGCCTTTGTACTGATGTCGACACATTTAGCGTATTCTGGTTTGCCTGTGCCATTCATGATTCCAGGAATTTCTCTAAATTGACGACGAATTTCTTCTATCAATGAACCGGCGGCTCTACCGACTGCTTGCATTGTCTTTGCAGTAAAGAAGTAAACAAGTATTCCTCCGATAAATAAACCAGCGACAACTTTTGGACTTGCAATATCGATAACTTTTAATCCAGCAACTTGAGTGTAAGCGGTAAATAAAGCAAGTGAAGTTAAAGCGGCCGATCCAATAGCAAAACCTTTACCAATTGCGGCAGTTGTATTTCCAAGAGAGTCAAGTTCGTCTGTAATTTTTCGAACTCCAGGCTCAAGATGAGCCATTTCAGCAATACCGCCAGCATTATCAGCTACAGGGCCATAAGCATCGACAGCGACAGTCATGCCAACAGTTGAAAGCATACCAACAGCAGCAATGGCGATACCATAAATTCCGGCAAAATGATAAGAAGTTAAGATTGTTCCAATTACAACAATGATAGGCAAAATAGCACTTTCCATTCCAATAGCTAAGCCACTAATTATATTTGTTGCTGGCCCGGTTTTAGAAGCTTTAACAATATCTTTTACTGGTTTGTAATCAGACGATGTATAATATTCTGTTATTTTACCAATTAAAACTCCGGCGACCAATCCAGCTAAAATAGAATAAAACGGACCAAAGTTTTCAAAAATACCTTGGGCGATAAAATTTTTAACAATAAAGTATGAAGCAATAATAACGATAACGGCACTGATCCAAATTCCTCGCTCTAAAACTGCTCCAAGTCGAGAACCTTCTTTGGCGCGAACAAAGAAAAATGCAAAGATCGAAGCCAAAATTCCAACTGAAGAAATAACTAAAGGCAAAAGAGCACTTTCCATACCAAACAAAACGACACCAAGTGTCATGGCCGCAATCATTGAACCAACGTAAGATTCAAAAAGATCAGCTCCCATTCCGGCCACGTCTCCAACATTGTCTCCGACGTTGTCAGCAATAACTCCTGCATTACGAGGGTCATCTTCAGGAATTCCAGCTTCAACTTTTCCAACTAAATCAGAACCAACATCAGCAGCTTTAGTATAAATTCCTCCACCGACACGAGCAAAGAGTGCAATCATACTAGCTCCGAGAGCATAACCATTAATGACTGCAGGGTCGCGAATAATTAAATATAAAATACTTAATCCTAAAAGGCCAAGACCAGCGACCATCATTCCCATAATTGTTCCACTTCCAAAAGCAATTTTTAGAGCTGGATTTATTCCAGAGCGAGCAGCATGGGCTGTTCGAACATTGGCCATAGTGGCAACTGTCATTCCAATATAGCCGGCGATGGCAGAAAATATTCCTCCGACAATAAAACTAACAGCAGTTAGAGGGTTAATTAATAAAAACAAAACAATTGCAACGATAAGAATAAAAATTGACAGATAAATATATTCTCTTTTAAGAAATGCTTGAGCTCCTTCTCGGATGGCTTTGGCAATCTCTTGCATTTTTTCATTACCTGTTTCTTTTTTACTCATGATTTTAATTAAAATCAAAGCAAAGATAACAGCTACTAGGGAAGATGCGATTGCAAAAATTAAAAATGGATTCATAACTTAGGTGCTAGTTTTTAAATTTAAATACTAGCAAAATTTATATTAATAATATTGACCTTATATATTTATAATCTAGCAAGTAATAATAGAAAATAAAAAATTCTTTTCCCTCTTACTCACCACTACTCTGTTCCGTCATCAACAATACCTCCTTCTAAGATATCGTCATCTTGAACTTCTTCTCCACTAACTATTTTGTCTGTCTCTCTACTTTTTATATCAATTCTCCAGCCAGTTAATTTGGCGGCCAGGCGAACATTTTGTCCTCCTTTACCAATAGCTAAAGATAATTGATCATTTGCAACTTCAACGACAGCCTTATGCTCTTGTTCATTAACTTCAATACTTAAAACATTGGCTGGCGAAATGGCGCTTGAGATATAAGTTTCAGGGTCAGGTGACCAAGGAATAATATCAATTTTTTCTCCATTTAATTCACTCATAACTGTTGTGACACGAACTCCCTTTTGTCCAACACACGAACCGACAGGGTCAACGTGTTCATCGTTTGAGAATACTGCAATTTTAGAACGGCTACCAGCTTCACGAGCAATTGATCTAATTTCAACAACTCCTGAAGCAATTTCTGGAGCTTCCATTTTAAATAAACCATCAATTAATTCTGGATGAGTACGAGAAAGCTTCAAGTTGACTCCGCGAGGAGTTTCTTCAACTTGATATAAGTAAGCTCGAATTCTCTCGCCCCTGCGATAAAATTCTCCAGGAATTTGTTCTTCTGGTAAAATTATGCCAGTGGCTCGATTAAAATCGATATAGACAATTCCACGATCGACTTTAGAGACGAAACCATTAATTATTTCTCCTTCTTTTGTTCCGTACTCATCAATAATAGCCCCACGCTCTGCCTCGCGAATTTTTTGAATAATAACTTGTTTGGCAGTTTGTGCTGCAATTCTTCCGTAGTCTTCTTTATTTTCAAGAGGAAAAATTAATTCTTCTCCTGGCTTAGCATCACTCTTTATTTTTTTTGCATCCTCAATTAAAATATGATGTTCTTCGTTGAAACGAACTCGTTCATCATCTTCGGCGATTTCTTCCTCGTCATCATCTTCGGCGGTCATTCTAACCAAAGTATCGTCAACAACAATTTTTATTTGATTAAATTCCATTACGCCAGTCTCAATATCCATTTTGACTCGGATGATTTGACCTTTTTTCCCGTAATCTTTTTTATACGCAGCGGCAATCGCTTGCTCAATGGCATCGATTATTTTTTCCCGCGGAATTTTACGCTCCTGCTCAAGTTGTTCAAGAGCCGACTTCATTGTTTTTAAATCTAACATATATATAATTACGAATTACTAATTAATAATTAATAATTAAAATTCGTTTTTATTAAATTTTACTACTATTAAATTTTTTCCTCGCCTATATTTTAGACTATTTTAATTTTATAAAATAATCAATAAATTTTGGCTTTTCTCAAAAATAAACAAGCCACACTTGTTATTTTTGGAAAAATAAAAGCCCGGTTTCGAGAACGGACTTACTCCTTAAAATACTACTACAAACTATTACTCCGGTCAACATCTGAAATATTCGGAAATATTCGGAAGTCGGACTTCCGAATATTTGGAAGTTGACATTTTAATGATTTCCTTGAATAAAAAATAGTTATATAATTAATAAATGGGTCTAAGAAAGACAAAACTAGTTTCAGGTGAAATCTACCATGTTTATAACCGAGGGGTAGATAAAAGGGGTATTTTCATAGACGATGAAGATTATTTTCGATTTATCCATGATTTATATGAGTTTAATGATAAAAATCCATCAATAATTTTAAATAATTACCTAAATAAGAAAATAAATAACAAACCTTTGGAAGTCGGACTTCCAAAGATTCAGAGAGAGCCGAGGGAGAGATTGGTTAATATTTTGGCATATTGTTTGATGGATAATCATTTTCATTTAATGATTCAGCAAAAAGAAGAAAATGGGATTACGAAATTTATGAGAAAAATAGGAACAGGATATACAAATTATTTTAATAAAAAATATGAAAGAAACGGGGTTTTGTTTCAAGGTAAATTTAAATCAGTTCATATTGAAAAAGATGCGCATTTATTGTATTTACCAATTTATATTCACTTTAATCCACTTGATTATGAATTTAAAGAATGGAGAGAAGGAAAGATTAAAAATTACAAAAAAGCCTTAGAATTTCTAGATAATTATCGATGGAGTAGTTATATGGATTACATAGGAAAGAAAAATTTTCCCTCAATAATTGAGAAAGATTTTTTGTTGGCTAGTTTAGAAAGTGAAGAAAAATATAAAAGAGAAATTGTAGATTGGATGAAATCTTTTAAAGATATTTATGATGAAAATTTC
>CAZHIB010000005.1:0-18492 GCA_964532365.1 uncultured Candidatus Saccharibacteria bacterium | reverse complement strand
GAATTATTTCTTGTTTAGTTCTATTTTTAATAATTGGAATTTTTAGTTACGAAAAAATGAGTTTTGTTTGGAATGGGATAAAAATACAAGCAGACATAGAGACCCGACCAGACTCTTCTTTGGTTATCGTTAAGGGAATTGCAGCCAAGGCCACTCAAATATCGCTCAATGGCCGAGAAATATTTATAAATAAAAATGGAGATTTTTCTGAATCAATTATTTTATTACCAGGATTATCTGTTATTACTATCCATGCTCGAGATAAATTTGGAAAAATAGATGAAAAAAAGTTTGAAATTGTCAGAGGAGAAAATACGCCAGCCTTCGCATTTTCATCGGACTCTAGTGACTAGGTTCTAGTGACTAGAAATTAAAATATAAGTTATTATCACTAATCACTAATCACTAGTCACTAGAAACTAGTCACTAATCATACATATGCAAAAAAAATCAAAAAAGGCTCCAAAAGAAATGGGTGGAGCAATCGAAGATACCATTAAATCAATTCAGACAAAATTTGGCGAAGGGGCTATTATGAAATTGGGTGATGCCCCAAAAGTTGATATTGATGTCATTCCCACAGGATCGATTGGCCTTGATATGGCTCTCGGAGTCGGAGGAGTTCCTCGAGGCCGAATGATTGAAATATATGGACCCGAATCATCAGGAAAGACAACTTTGGCTCTCCATATTGTGGCCGAAGCCCAGAAAAAGGGTGGTGTTTGTGCTTATATTGACGCTGAGCACGCTATGGATCCTGATTATGCCGGAAAGCTCGGAGTTAATATTAAAGAGCTTTTAATCTCACAGCCTGATAATGGCGAACAAGCACTTGAAATTACTGAGAGTCTAATTCGTTCTGGTAAAATTGACGTTGTTGTTATTGATTCGGTTGCCGCCCTAACTCCCAAAGACGAAATTGAGGGTGATATGGGTCAATCACATGTCGGCAAACAAGCAAGATTGATGTCGCAAGCACTTCGAAAATTGACAGCTATAGTTCACAACTCCAAAACTGTTGTTATTTTTATTAATCAAATCAGAATGCAAATTGGAGTTATGTTTGGTAACCCAGAGACAACTCCAGGAGGAAAAGCTTTAAAATTTTATACAACTATCCGACTAGATATCCGTCGCATTGCCCAAATAAAAAAAGGTGAAGAGGTCGTCGGTTCACGAACACGGGTGAAAGTAGTTAAAAATAAAGTTGCCTCCCCTTTCAAACAAACTGAATTTGATATTTTATACGGAGAAGGAATTTCGCGAGAAGGCGAGATAATGGCTCTCGGCGAAAAGCTTGGCATTATTAGTAAATCAAGTGGAGCAATTTATACTTACCTTGGGACTGCCAAACAAAAAGAAAAAGGAAACTTTGAAGAAATAAAATTAGGACGAGGGTATGATGCGGCACGAACATTTTTGCGTGAGAATAAAAAACTTTCTGATGAAGTTCTCAAAGAAGTTCGAGGCCGTTTTGGAGAAATACAAGTAGCGTCATCAGGCGAATAGGCAAGTTATCAAGTGAAACCCCACCACTAAATTATTGCCTAGCTTTTAATGATGTGGTAAGTTGAATGTATATTATAAAGCAATATCGTTAATTTTAATTAATCAATAATTTAGTGAGGGGGTGGCGATTTTTATAGTCGCTTCTCTCCTTAAAAATCAGCCATGTTAGAATACAGTGAAATTCGTGAGAGAAAAATAATAATTTATGAAGATGAGCCTTGTGAAGTGATGGAAAATCATGTTGCCAGGACTCAACAGCGTAAACCTCAAAACCAAGTTAAATTAAAAAGTCTTCTTTCGGGCCGAACCTGGAATACTGTTTTTCATGCTTCAGACAAAGCTGAAGAAGCTGAGATTAGTAAAAAGGAGGTCAAATTTTTATATGCTAATAAAGGTGAGTATTGGTTTTGTAGTCCAACTGACCCGTCTGATCGTTTTAAAATTGATGAAAAAATTATTGGCGAAACATCAAAGTTTTTAAAAACCAATGAAATTTCAACTGCTTTAGTTTGGGATAATAACGGAGAAGAACAAATTATAAAAATATCTTTACCAATTAAAATGGAGTTTATGATTAAAGAAGCCCCCCCATCAATTCGTGGAAATACTGCTAATGGTGGTGGAAAACTGGCCACGCTTGAAAATGGGGTCAAAATTCAAGTTCCATTTTTTATTGAAATTGGAGATAAAATTGTAGTCAATACAGAAACTGGTGAATATGTCGAGAGGGTCCAAAAGTAGATTAGGGGCTAGTGATCAGTGATTAGGTTTTAGAAATAAAAATGGCCGCAAGCTTTCGCTTACGGCTATTTTTGTAATTACCTATTTGCCGATTATCGACAAAAGGTTTTTTGCATATTCTTCTGGGTTCCGTTTCCGAAACTCTTCCTTCAAAACAGCGATAATTCTTTGCTGTGTTTCAGGAGAAAGCCCATTAAATAAAACGGAATCCTTGTACAATTTTTCAAGTTCCTTGAAAGCTTCCTCTTTGGTTTCAACACCAAAAAGAAGGTTCGATTGATTTTGAGGAATACTTAAATCAAATTTATCCCTGTCTGTGACAGCAATATGAACCTCCTTATTGCTGTCAGGAAGAGTTTGAACTTCAGGAACAGAAGAAACCGAACTAACAACGCTAACAATGAAAGAATTTTTGGAAAGATTTTCAACTTTCCATCCCATAGAGAGAAGGACAGGAAAAATTTTCTCCGCAAAATTCGACCTGACATATTTGACCAAAAATTTGGATTCACCAAGGTCAGAAATAATCGGCCTGGAACCATGATTAATCTTGATCAGCCTTTTTTTGATTTCTTCTGAATTAGCTTTATCAGAGGGAGGAAGGCAGAAAAGATTTTTTTCAAATTCTTCTCCTTTTTTCTTTCTGCTCACATAGTCGATTATGACGATATCCTTATCACTCTCGACTAAAGAAGAATCCCCTGCAAGCCAAACAAGATAAGGAAGGACTTTCGCGACAATATCAGAATTCTTGCAATATACACAATATTTCCCTGGTTCAATTTTGTCGCAAGAGAATGATCTTGCTGCAACACCTTCAAATTTTAACATCCAGCTAATGGATGTGGTAAAGGATTTTAATTCATAGTCTTTTTCAATTTTGACCACATCAGGAATAGTTTCCACAACGGGCTCGGCAGGAATAATTGGAACGACTTTCTTCGAAGATTTTTCAGAAAGAATCATTCTTTCTTTCCTGAGCTGTTTCTTCAAAAGTAAATCAAATCTATGCCTAATCCCTTTCACTGTCTCAGTGTCAATTTCGCTTAAATTAATCAAACGAGTAAAATTTCCACCCCTACCGTGTTTTTTGGTCCCATCTATTACGATCAAATTGAGATCGTTAATCAAATAATTATGGATCCTACCAATTACCCTTTTATTGTTCGAAGCAATAACCAGTGTTTTGGCGGTGTCTCCACCTTGTAATTTTGTCCAAAAAGTTTCCTTGTATTTACTTTTTAGAAGTTGGGTTATGAACCTATTCAGTTCAAGTTGCTCGTCTCTGCTCATTTTTCGTACCGCTCTTAACGGCTTTTTTTAGTGAATGAATATTATTTAAAAGAATTCGTTTATATACTAACATTAATACGGACATTTGTCAATGGTAATAATCTGAATAATTCCCCATTAAAAATCCCCCCACATTTTATAGTGGAGGATTTTTAAAATCGTGTTGTAATATTACCAGCCTTGCTGGGAAAAATTTTAACCTTCAATTGTAATGCCAGCTGAGCGAGCTGAACCTTCAACGATTTTCATGGCCCCCTCAATATCTTTAGCATTAAGGTCAGCCATTTTTTTCTCGGCAATAACCTTAACTTGCGCTTTAGTTATTTTTCCAACTTTTGAAATATTTGGCTTGCCTGAGCCTTTCTCAACTCCAGCAGCTTTAAGAATTAGTCCCGCTACAGGTGGAGTTTTCACTTTTATATCATAAGTTCGATCTTCATAAACAGAAATGACACAACCAACTATTTCCCCAGCGTCTTTAGCTGTCATGGCATTAAATTTCTGACAGAATTCAGCAATATTGACTCCAGCCTGTCCTAAAGCAGGGCCAAGTGGTGGAGCCGGGGTGGCTTTGGCTGCCGGGATTTGTAATTTTACTTTTTTGATTATTTTTTTAGCCATAGTATAGATAATTACGAATTAATAATTAAGAATTAAGAATTAAGAATTTAAGAAAATACTTAATAATTTGAAGCAAAGCGTAACAGACTTATATTATATTAAAGTTTCTTGATTTGCAAGAAGTCTAATTCAACGGGAGTCTCACGACCAAACATTGAAACTAAGACTTTAATTTTACCTCTTTCTCTATCAATATCATTAACCTTGCCTTCAAGGTCTTTGAATGGACCGTCAGCAATGCGAACAATTTCACCGATTTCAATATCAATCTGATGTTTATTTTTTGCATCAATCTTTTCCATTCGGCCAAAGAGTTCATCTACTTCATTTTTTGCAAGTGGCACAGGATTGACTCCAGCCCCGACGAAACCAGTGACTCGAGGAGTATTACGGACGACATACCAAGAATTATCATCAACGATCATATCAACTAAAACATAACCCGGATAAACTTTTTCTTCCACTTCCACTCTTTTTCCACCTTTAATTTTAATTTTTTTCTCAACAGGCACAATAACTGAAAATATTTTATCATTCATTCCGAGTGAATCAATACGCTGACGTAGGTTGCGTAAGACTGCATTTTCATAGCCCGCATAAGTATGAATTGCGTACCAATTTCTTTCCCCTTTTGATTCTTGTTTTGCCATATAATATTATTAGGTTCTAGTAGCTAGGTTCTAGTGATTAGAAAAAGCCATTAGACACTATTTTATAATTATTTAATTAAAAATTTAAAAGTAAAAATTCTAAGCCTTTACTAAATAGAAAATCAAGTAAGCCTAAATAATAAGCGACGATTAAAGAAACTATCAAAACTGCCACCGTAAAGAGAATTGTTTGTTTCCGAGTTGGCCAAGTGACATGGTGAGCTTCGGCGATGACTTCTTTTATATAATTTATTGTTTTTTCCATATATATATTCTTATTCTTAGTAAAAAACACCCCGGGGGTGTAATATCAATATATTACCACCTTTAGACTCTTGACGCAATAGTCTAAAAACCAAAATTCCCAGCAAGGCTGGGAATTAATTTATTGCATTAAAGCTCTAGTTAGTGGTCCAATAGAGCCATCGGGAGATAAATTGTTTATCGTTTGAAAATTGATGACAGCTCTTTGAGTTTGTGGGCCATAAATACCATCTTCTGGACCAACATTATAACCAATAGAATTTAAATATTTTTGAAAAGCCAAAACATCTTCACCTATTGTCCGAGGAATTGTCATTCTAATTATCCGAGATAAAACAGGAGGGGTTATTTTAGGACTAGGTAGATTTTCTTTAGCTTTTTCAATTTGTTCTTTTTGAAAACTAGCAATTGCTGAAGCCGAAGAACCAGAAGACCTTGTTCGGGTTTTGGGAATTATTTGCTCTTCAAATAGAGGTAATTTATTATTCCATTCATACCATATTGGTGAAGAAAAATCCCAAGCATCTTCTGTTCCTATGGCATAGACTCCATGATTTTTGGAATAAAAATTACTTTTATCTGTTTCAATATAAATATTTACATCATTACAATTTCCATCTACAATACCTACAAACATTTCAGATGTTTTTATTTCACCAAATGTTTCTAAGGAAATATTTTCTTGATTTTTTAACCAACCAGAATTACTTACATAGTCCGAACAAGTTGCTCCATAATTATAAAATAAATGACCAATAAATCCACCGACAGCATTATTTCCTTGAACAACTCCTGTTGAATAAGAATTAATTACTGAATCTTGATAATTTTTTCCAATAAGACCACCAACATTTTCAATTCCTGAAACAGAGGCTTCCGAATAAGAATTTTTTACTGTACTAGCAAGAGGAGGAGAAGACTGACCAACCAAACCACCCACATTGTTGCTTCCATTTACGGTTCCCTTGGTATAAGAATTTTCAATATGACCTAAATTATACCCGACTAAACCTCCAGTATACTCCCCTCCTGTAATAGACCCTGAAACATAAGAATTTTTAATAGTACCTTCAAAATTAGACCCGACTAAGCCTCCAGTAAGCTGATTAACACCTGTAATATTAGCTTCGGTTAAATAAACATTTTTAATTTCAGAGTCACTGCCAACATAACCAAATAATCCCGTTAAATCATTGGCATCACCTGAAAGGTTAGGATCTGGACGATTAATATATAGATTTTTTATTTTTTTATTATTTCCATCAAAATAGCCAAAAAATTGATTTCGGCTATTACCTCCAAGAGGATAAAAACCAATTCCTTCAGCCCAAAGACCTTCACTATCCCAATTGGAATTGTTTGGGTTTGTCATTGAGCAATCAATATCATTATTTAAAATAAAATAATAACCTGATTCAACAACTTCTGAAATACTCTGCAATCGCTCACAATTTTCTATTTGAAAAGGGTCTGATTCAATCCCAGAACCTTCCCCAGACCAAGAAAAAATGGCTTCTGATATAGATATATTGGTAAATAAAAACAAAGAAACAAAGAAAGTAAAAAATATTTTTTTCATAAGATATAATATTATTATATTAATAACATTATAATTATAACACAAAAATATAAAAACACCCAAAATTTAATGGGTGGTTTTTATATAAAGACTATTTTATCCAGCAAGGCTGAAAATTTCAGCCTTGCTGGGTTTGATTTTATACTTATAAATATTACCTTATTTCGTAAGTGATTGTGACGTTTGAAGTAATTTTATTCTCTCCTTTTGGTAGGGTTGGAGCCATCGCACTACCAGCTCTCATATCTTCCACCATTAATGAAGTCTTATACATTGGATAATCATTATAATCCCCCTCTGAGAAACTAACAACTTTACCAAGTCGAACTCCTAATTCCTTGGCCAAAACATCAGCCTTAGCCCTTGCTTCTGTTATAGCAAGAGAACGAGCTTGATTTTTATAGCCTTCTTCGTCATCCATACCAAAAGTTGGACCGCTGATATCAGTAATTCCCAGTTCAGCAAGACCGGTTTTAATTACATTAGCATTATCAACCTCACGAATTTTAATTGAAATTGATTGAGTTGCCGTGTAGCCAATTATTTTTGAATTTGAAGGACATGGGTATGTATAGCATTTTTCATATGAATATTTTGGAGCGAGTCCTCCATATTCTGATTTAATATCTTTATCTTCTATTTTTTGTTCCTTTAAATAATTTAGAGTTTTTGTGATTGATTCATTTAATAAATCTTGAGCTTCTTTGGCTGTTGCTCCATCTTTCGTTAAATTTATATTTAAAGAGGCAATATCAGATACGGCTAAAACTTCTCCCGAACCACTGACTGAAATCACATTAGCCGGTTGATTCCCCCGTCCGACATATGAACTTACTTTAATTTCATTAATAAACTTAACGACCACAAACAATGATAAAACTACTAATAATATAAAAACTGAGGCACTTATTTTTTTATCTTTTAAATATGTTTCCATGGGGCCATTATAGCACATAAATAAATAACACCCCAGATAGCGGCCTTGCCGCTATCTGGGGATTATATTTATTCTTTATTTAAGGCTTCGATTGGATTTAATCGGGCAGCGTTTTTGGCTGGAAATACCCCAAAAATAATTCCGATCAGGGCCGAAACGGAAACAGCCAAAACTACTCCCCAGATAGGGACAATAAAATCCCAATCAAGTCCAAGATTTTGAGCAACTTTTGAAATTATAAAAGCTCCAAATATTCCAGTTAAAATCCCTAAAAATCCCCCAATAAGAGTCAGCAATATCGCTTCAATTAAAAATTCATTTAGAATATCACGATTACGAGCTCCAAGAGCTTTCTTTAAACCTATTTCTCCAATTCTTTCGGTTACAATCACATACATTATGTTCATAACTCCCACTCCCCCAACTAAAAGTGAAATAGAAGCAATGGCAATAAGTAAAAAAGTTACAGCGCTCAAAATAGTACTAAATGTCCCCAAACTTTCCTCAGCCGTTTGAACTTTAAAATCATCTTTAGCAGGATCAGTAATATAATGATTTTTTCTTAAGACATCAGCGATTTCAAGAGAAGTTGCATCAGCTTTGTCGTTATCTTCTAGTTGAACAATCGAATATATTAAATAATCAATTCCTTGAATCTTTTTTTGCAAAGTGCTGACTGGAATAAAAACTTGCTGATCGTCAGTTGCAAACCCACCCAGATATTCATAAACTCCAATAACTTCAAAATTATAATTTCCAACTCTTATTAATTTTCCAAGAGGATCGGCGTCCCCAAATAAATCAGTCGCTAAAGTGTTGCCCAAAATTGCCACCTGAGACAAAGATTTATCTTCTTGCTCAGTATAACTTCGTCCTTTTTCAATTACATTTTTATCAATATCAAAACGAGCGGCACTTGCTCCAAAAATAAAAACATTCTTAGAAACATTTTTATAAGACACGATTTGTTGGCCGATTGATGCCCCATAAGCATTCTTAACATTGGGAATATTTTTTATATCCTCAACATCTTTCATTTTTAAAGTTGTAATAGGAACAGCATTAGAGGCTGGATTATTTGGGTCATTATTATTTCCAGATGAGCGTGCTTTTGTTGAAGCTGGAACTGAAACCTGAACAATAATTGAATTTGAGCCAAAAGCATCGACTTGGGCATTGATATAACTCTTAAAACCCTCTCCGGCCGACAAAACTAAAATAACCGTTCCGATTCCTATCATAA
The DNA here is from genome assembly GCA_964532365.1 of uncultured Candidatus Saccharibacteria bacterium. Taxonomy (GTDB): domain Bacteria; phylum Patescibacteriota; class Minisyncoccia; order Phycocordibacterales; family UBA9973; genus UBA8515. Next base: position 9,655 of record CAZHIB010000005.1, on the reverse strand, counting down.
TACCCAAAGTCGTCAAAAAAGTCCTAGAAGGATTTGATTTGACGCCACGGATAGCTTGTTTAAAAAATCTATTATTCATATCTTAATGCAACAATCGGATCTAATTTGGCGGCCTTGAGGGCCGGATATAAACCAAATATAATTCCGGTAATAATTGAAACAACAACCGCTAAAATAATAGCCATTGGAGAAATAATGAAAGCCCAATCATAACCAGCAAAACGAGCTCCTAGGGCGATAAAATAAGAAATTAAAATTCCTAAGACAATACCTAAAACTCCACCTACAAGTGTTAGAATTATTGACTCAAAAAGAAATTGATTGCGAATATTTTGGCGAGTAGCTCCAATTGCTTTACGCAATCCAATTTCACGTGTACGCTCAGACACAGTAACCAACATAATATTCATAATTCCAATTCCTCCAACAATAAGCGAGATGCCAGCCATTAAACTCAAAAAGAGACTCAAGGTGTCGGTAATACCTGTTAGTAATTTTATAATATCAGATAAATCGCGAACAGAAAAATCATCATCACTAGGATTTTTTATTCTGTGTTGCTCTCTCAAAACCCGAGTAACATCATCAATTGTAGCTTTAACATTATTTGAATCATCAACTTTAATTCTAATAGACTGAAGATAATCAATTCCAAGTAATTGACGTTGACCGATTGAAAAAGGAATAAAAACTTGATCGTCTTGATTCTGAAATGCAACTGTCCCCATTTTTTTCTGAACACCAATAACGCGAAAAGGAACACTGCCAACCTCAGAATTAAGACTCGGATTATTATTTGGTATTTTAATTTTTACAACTCGACCAAGTGGATCAATGTCAGGAAAAAGACTTAGGGCTACGTCATAACCAAGGACAATAACATTGTTTCCAGCATTACTTTCTTCTTCGGTAAAAAATTGACCTTTTTCCATCTCAATATTTTGAACCTTTGGATAAGTGCCATCTGTCGCGACAAAACTTGTATCAACACTTTCTTTGCCAGATATTAAAGTGGCATTGCCTCCAACAAAAGCAGCCACGGCCTCGGCGTATGGAACTTTACTTTTATCTTTAATTGCTTCTAAGTCAGAGAGCGACAGGGTTTTTATTTGAATACCAAAAACAGCCGCTGGAGGACCATTTTCATTACTTTGGCCAGGCAAAACTCCAACTAAATTTGTTCCTAGTTTAGTCACTTGACCAATAACTAAAGACTGCGCCCCTGCTCCAAGTGACATAATAATGACTACTCCTGCGACTCCAATGACAATCCCTAAAATCGTTAAAAAAGATCTCCCTTTTCTTGAAAGTAAATTTTTTACGGTATATTTAATTTCAGATAAAAAGTTTTTCATAATAAACTTAATCTGTTTCTATTTTGATTGAGTGTTTTCTATCTTTCTCGTCCACCTTCAAGTCTGAAACTATTTCTCCATCACGAATTGTCACCACTCTTTTTGCGTGCAAGGCTACATTTATATCATGAGTAACTAAGATAATAGTTCTCCCCTCTTTATTTAATTTTTCCAGGATATGCATAACGGTACTTCCACTTTTTGAATCTAAATTTCCTGTTGGCTCATCGGCAAAAATAACTTTCGGATCACAAACAAGAGCGCGAGCGATAGCCACACGTTGTTTTTGACCTCCAGAAATCTGATTGCTGAAAAAATTTAATCTCTCGCCCAGATCTACTGCTTCGAGCGCCTCTTTAGCCTTCTTTTCATGACCCTTTTTTGAAGCGCTATATAAAAGTGGCAACATGACATTATCTAAAACCGTTGTTCTGGGCAATAAATTAAAAGATTGAAAAACGAAACCAATTCGCTCATTTCTAATTCGAGCCAATTCATCATCCGTAAAATTTTCGGTGTTTTCTCCATCAAATAAATATTGACCAGACGTTGGTCTATCTAAAAATCCAATTGTATGCATGAGGGTTGATTTACCTGAACCAGAAGGTCCCATAATAGCTATAAATTCACCTTCTTCAACTTTTAAATTAATATCATGAAGGACATGGGTTATAACTCCCCCATTATCATAATCTTTTATAATATTTTTTAATTCAATTAACATCTCAATATTATTTAGTTTTTATTAAAATAACAAATTCATCATTTTCCGCCAAGCCATTTGTTACTTCAACCAAGCTGCCGTCTCCTTCAAGACCTGTCGTAATACTGACTTCACTCCACTTTTTAGTTTTTGGATCAGAGACGATGCGGAGAGTTTTATTGCCTTCTTTATCAGTTAAAATGGCGCGCGATGGAATAGCTAAGACATTATTTTTCTCTTTGACTTTAATCGTCATGTTAGCAGTCATCCCTGGACGCAATTCACTTGTTTGCTCAACATTAGCAGTAACTTTATAATTCACAACTCCAGAAATCAAAGTCGAAGATGGATCAATTTTTGTAAGATTACCCGTAAAATTCTTTTCAGTTCCAAAAGCATCATATGTAATATCAACAGGCATTCCAACAGTTAAATTGACAATATTGGCTTCATTTATATTGGCTTCTAAATATATATTTGAAACGTCCTGAAGAGTGATAACTTGTTTTAAAGCTTGAGCTAATTCGCCTTGTTTAATATCAATACTTGTAATAGTTCCATCAACTGGAGCAACAATAACAGTATTGTTATATCCTACACTCGCAAGTTGAACTTGTCCCTGTGCTGAAATTATCTCTGCATTGGCTAAATCGATATCAGATGGTCTAGCACTAGCTTTTTTTAAATCAAGTTCTGCTTGACGTTGATCGACAGCCGATTTTGCCTGAGCAATTGTAGCTTGATAATTATTTAAATTTAATAAATAATCAGGGGCTTTCTTGTTGGGAATTTCAATAACCCAGTCTGTCGACATGGCATTCGGATCAGATGGAAATTTAATATAGAGACCAGAATTGCCAAGTGGTTGAGGAGTAATAGTATTTGCTAATCCTGTTCCAGATGTTAACCCCGACAAAGTGTAACTTGTTCCACCTGAACTATTATATGTTTCTACTATTATTTTTCCTTCTTTACCTAAATTGTATGTTCCACTAATTGTCGGAGCTGTATAATTATCTTCTTCTTCCTCAGGAACAGCTTCGGGGGTAGAATTTAATAAATTTTGATAAGCATTATTAATCAAAGTCTCTTGCGTATTTTTAGTCTGCTCAAGAGCAACTTCCGAAAGTCTTATTTCTTCACTTGTGGCTCCTTCTAAAATTCTTTTATATCTAGCATTAGCTGCAGCGAGAGCTCCTTTTGCGGAAGTTAAAGTTGCCAAAGCTGATGATTGATCAAGAGTGGCTAGAACTTGTCCTGCCTTAACTTTATCTCCTACTTTTACTTTTATTGATTTAACTGTTCCATTTGTATTAAAGGATAAATTTAAATCAGTGCTTGAAACGACTTGTCCGGTGGCAAGGACTGTTTGTTTCAAGTCTATATATTTAGCAACATCCGTAACTGTATTTTTAGCATCATTATTTGGTTTTAATAAAAAGAAAAAACCAACCACAATGACGATTAAGAGAGGTATCCAAACTTTTTTCTTTTTTAAAACACTATTTATTAATATATCTTTTACTTTTTTCATAATTATTTATATACATTATTAATCTCATCCATCATCTTAATGAAATTATCTATTTGTTTTTGCTCTAATCTTAATAATACATCTTTTAATTTTTCTGTCATCTGCCTTAAGCCATCTTTTAAAAAATCTTTTCCCTTATTTGTAATAATCATCTGGACCATTCGCCGGTCTTTTCCATCTGTCGTTCTTTTTACATATCCTGCTTTGACAAGTCCATTTACAAGCGACGTGGCCGAGGGAGCTTTTATGTGTAGATACTCGGCAATTCTTTTCATTGTCGGCTTCTCGGTTTCAATGAATTGAACAACTTCTATCCGAAGCATCGAAAAATGCCGATGGTGAATTGAGGTTGGCTTTAAATTTTTATTACTACATGATTGTTCTTTAATCAATCGACTCGTATTAAAAAATAAAGATATTAAATGTTCAATTTTTTTATTTTTATCTATTTTGTTCATAATTCTAATAATTAGATTTTCTAAGTATATCTTAGAGACAAAAAAAGTCAACAAGCTAATACTTGTTGACTTTTTATTGATTAACTAGTTTACTGCCACTAATTCCACATCAAAAACTAAATCTGCGTTAGCTGGAATTCCTGAACCACCTGGTGGATTTGCTCCATAAGCTTGCTCGGCAGGGATTATTAACCTTCGTGTGCCCCCAACTTTCATTCCAGGGATGCCATCAGTCCAACCTTTTATAACAGCATCAAGAGGAAAAGTAACTGGTTCTGTTCCAAAGTCTTTTGAACTTTGAAATATCGCACCTGTTGCAGCAACTGCCCCAGTGTAATGAACGCTAACTGTTGCTCCGGTCTTGACCTCTTCCCCACTACCAACAACTAAATCAATTTTTTCTAATACTTCTGTTTTCGAAACTGGAGTAAAATCACTTAAAAGTCTTGTGTTTGATTCCATATTATTTTCATTTTCGTTAATTTCATTATTAATATTCACTTCTTCTTGATTGTTATTTCCTAAAATTTCATTTACACTTGATTCTTCTTTTCTGTTCATCAATAGATAAACAACCAACAAAACTACGACGACGACAAGAATAAAAGAAGAGACAACTTTCATATTTCCTTTTTGATTTTCCATATTTTAAAACATTTTTACTAATAATATTTTTTATTATATCATTTTTTGTAAAAAATAAAAAAAAGTGCGAGTAGCACCTTTTTTCTATTATCCAAGATATGTTTTTAGAATCTTGGATCTTTTTTGATTTTTCAATCGACGCACCGCGCCGTCTTTAACCTGACGAGCTCTTTCTCTGGTCCAATTATACCTTGCTCCAATTTCTTCGAGAGTCAAAGCTTTTAAGCCCCTAAGGCCAAAGTAAAGACTGATTACGTCTCTCTCTCTTTCAGTAATAGTTGCCAAAGAGCGTTCAATTTCACGAGCCAATGATTCACGCATCAGCTCATTATCAGTCGCTGGAGTATCTGGATCGATAAAAATATCAATGAAAGTTGTATCTTCATTTTCAGAAAATGGAGCATCCATTGAAATATATTGCAAAGACGCACTTAACATTGCCTCGATTTTATATCGAGGAATTTCAAGTTCTTCAGCAATTTCATCATAAGAAGGCAGTCGTTCAAATTTCTGTTCAAGTCTAGCTGACACTTTTTTAATCTTCTTAAGTGCCTCAACTTTATTGACTGGAATTGTAACAACGTATGATTGTTCAGCCAAAGCCTGCAAAATATTCTGCCTAATCCACCAAACAGCATAAGAAATAAACTTAAACCCTCGAGTTTCATCAAAACGTTTTGCTGCGTTAATAAGACCAAGATTGCCTTCGTTAATAAGATCAGGCAGACTAAGTCCCTGATTTTGGTATTGTTTAGCGACAGATACGACAAAACGAAGATTGGCTTTACATAATTTTTCAAGGGCCCATTGATCACCCTTCCGAATTCTTTGGGTCAAAAAGATTTCTTCATCTGTGCTGATAAGTGCTTCTTTTTTTATGTCTTGAAAATACTTCTCAAGTAACGATCCAGACTCTCTAATCGTAATTGATTTCGTTATTTTTAGCTGTCTCATGATCTTAGGTTTTAAGGTTCATTTTTTCTTTACCATAACACAGCTTCTCCATAAAGTAAAATCCAGCAAGGCTGGATTTTACTTTGCTGGATTTTACTTTTTATTTTTTATTATTTTCTACTTTCAATAATTGTTGTAGCAACACTCTGAGGCACAATGTCATAACGAATGAATTCCATTGTAAATCCGGCTCGGCCTTCAGTCATCGAACGAAGATTGGTCATGTAACCAAACATTTCGGAAAGTGGCACAATGGCCTTAACAGCTTGGTTCATTCCTCGGGCTTCCATTCCTTCAATAATTCCACGCTTTGATGATAAGGAACCAGTCACATCACCCATAAATTTCTCTGGGGTCACAACTTCTACTTTCATCATCGGTTCAAGAATTACTGGACGGGCCATTCGACAAGCATCTTGAATGGCCATTGAAGCGGCAATTTTGAAAGCCATTTCATTTGAGTCCACATCATGATACGTTCCATCCCAGAGTTCAACTGAAACATTCACCAATTTAAATCCAGCTAAGACCCCTCGGTCTAAACCTTCTTTAAATCCCTTTTCACAAGCTGGAATATATTCTTGTGGAATCGCTCCCCCTTTAATTGTATTGATGAATTCGAAATCTTTTTCTCTTTTTACATTTCGTGGTAAATCTTCAGGATTAACAGTCATATCCATTGGTTTGATTTTAATTTTAACGTGTCCATAATTTCCTCGTCCACCTGATTGTTTAATATATTTACCTTCAGTTCCAGCCTCACCAGTAATTGTCTCACGATAAGCCACTTGTGGCTTGCCAACATTTGTCTCAACTCCGAATTCTCTTTTCATTCGATCAACAATTATTTCAAGATGAAGCTCTCCCATTCCAGCAATAATAGTTTCGTTTGTTTCAATGTCTGTTGTGACTCGGAAAGTTGGATCTTCTTGAGCCAAGCGAGATAAGGCCATTCCCATTTTTTCTTGATCAGCCTTAGTCTTTGGCTCTACGCGAAGTTGAATAACTGGTTCAGGAAAAATAATTCGATAAAGCTCAATTGGATGTTCTTCATCACAAAGAGTGTCAGATGTAATTGTATCTTTTAGTCCAACAGCAGCAGCAATTTCTCCTGCGTAAACTTTTTTTACTTCTTCTCGATCATTAGCGTGCATTCGAAGAATTCGGCCGATTCGCTCTTTATTTCTAGTTCGAGGATTATAAATATAACTGCCGGCAGTCAAAGACCCAGAATAAACTCTGAAATAAATAATTTGTCCAACGAATGGGTCAGTTGCCACCTTAAAAGCTAAAGCCGAAAAAGGTTCAGCGTCTGAAGCCTTACGATCAATACTTTCCTCTGTCTCTGGATTAATTCCAGCAATTGGAGGAATATCAACTGGACTAGGTAAATAATCTACAACGGCATCCAAAACTAATTGAACTCCTTTATTTTTAAGAGCACTTCCTGCAAAAACTGGGAAAATTTTATTGGCAATAACGGCTTTTCGCATTAAGGCTTTTAACACGTCAAGTGTTGGAATTTTACCTTCCAAATATTCTGTCATAACATTGTCATCTTGTTCCACAATTTTTTCCAAAAGTTCTGCATGATATTTTTCGGCATCTGCCATAAGCTCTGGCGGAATTTCTTTTTCAATAACATTATTACCCATCTCGCCTTCAAAATAAAAAGCTTTCATTCTGAGCAAGTCAATGACTCCTTCGTGCTTATCTTCAAGTCCAATAGGAATTTGCATTCGAACTGCATTTTTATTTAAACGATCTAAAATAGTTGAAAAAGAATGTTCAAAAGAAGCTCCTGTTCGATCGAGTTTATTTACAAAACAAATTCGAGGAACCATAGCTTCATCAGCATAGCGCCAATTGGTTTCCGATTGAGGCTCAACCCCAGCAACTCCATCAAAGACCACGACGGCTCCGTCTAAAACCCGAAGAGACCGTTTTACCTCTACCGTAAAATCAATGTGCCCTGGAGTATCGATAATATTAAAACGATGTTTTTTGTTTTTATCAGTCAGAGCATAAGTTGGTGTCCAAAAACAAGTTACCGCTGCCGAAGTAATAGTAATTCCACGCTCTTGTTCTTGTTCCATCCAATCAGTTGTCGCCTCTCCATTATGAACTTCGCCCATTTTATGGGACATTCCAGTATAAAAAAGCACCCGCTCACTCGTTGTTGTTTTCCCCGCATCAATATGTGCGATAATTCCAAAATTTCTAACTTTCTCTAGTGGATAATCTCTTTCCATATATATTAATTATGTTGATAAAAATAAAAAGACACAAGGTCTTATAGACCATAAATATACAACAAATAGATAAAATTTGCAACAAAACCCCCTACTACCATAGGGGGTTTTAGGCTTATCTATTTAAGACTTCTCTTGTTTTTGGTCCGACGATTCCATCTATTGTTAAATTATTAGCTTTTTGATAATCCTTAACAGCTTGTAATGTATTTTTACCAAAAATGCCATCTATACCCTCTCTTAAATATCCTTCTTCAACTAAAACATTTTGTAACTCTTTCACTTCATTACCCTTTGAACCAAATTTTAAATTGGTAGTGAAATTATAAATTGAAACACCAAGAACGGTCGAATTTGTAATGACAACAGTTCCACCTGAATTACTAGTACAATTATCAAATGTATCGTTATCAGAATAAAGTGTTGGCTGAGTAATTCCTGAACTATACCAATTATTAACAATACAAGTACTGGCATCTTCAAAATAATTTTCTGATGACATCAAACCAGAGCCATCCCAGAAAATTCCAATCAAACCATTGAGACCCGGTCCTTTATCTCCTTTAAAGTAGTTATTTGTGACGATGTAGTTGTAAGGATTTATGGTACTTAAATCATCATAATAAACCATGGCGCCTCCTTCACCATCAGATCTTGGAGAAATGAAAGTATTACCAGAAATTTCATAAATATAATCTGGGTCTATCATATTATTGTAAACAATGAAATTAAATTTATTTCCTGTATCACTTCTATCAATTCTATTATTTATTATCTTCCAATAAGGAGTACCTCCACTTAATTGAATTCCATCTCCTGGAGCAACTGATTGAGAAGCTCCTGGATACCAAGCTTGGTTAGCATTTTCAATTAGATTATCTTCTATTAAAATCACTCCGTATATCTTTTTTAAGAAAATATTATCTTGTACTCCATAGCGAATGACATTATTTCTAATTGTAAGATTTTGAACAGCATTAGCGGGTAATACACCTTCAACTGGAACAACAAGGCCATCTATACCAATAATCATCCCAGCATGGTGTAAATAATTATTCTCAACTAAAGTATTTGAGCTTGGGTGTATAATTGTGTCGCAATTAGAATCTTGACATGATAAATCAAGACCTGCAATGTGAGTTGAATTCGCTTGTTGTAGTAAGGAATCATTAAACCTTACCTCTAATAATCTTGATGTCGTTGTTCCAATTATTTTTGGTCTATCCCCTGTACCATAAGCTCCGAAAGAAAGATTTTGTCTATCAGTAAAATTCATACTACTAAGAGTTATTGTTGTCCCTCTTTTAAATAGATAAGCCCAATCAGAATTGGTTTTCGGAACTTCTGTCCAATTGTTATAAGGCTGATCTATGCTTCCATTTCTTGGAGAGCTTGCATAAGTAGGGTCTATATAATAAGTCCGTCCAATTTTTGTTAAATCAGGATCACCAGTACTTTCAGTTACTTGCCAAACTTTTGTAGCTGAAACTGGTAAACCAGCTGGGGCTTCAATCGTAATCATCACAGAATCATTTAATGATGATGAAATATTTCCAGCCGCATCACGTGCCCAAGCATATAGTGTTTTTGAGCCAGCGGTAGAGAATGTATATGAAGTTTGCGCAGGAGTTGTCCAATTAGGATCACTACCTGATGGAGTACTTGATGTTTCGGTTAAGAGATAACCAGTGACAGAGATATTGTCAGTAGCGGTGAAGGTTGAGATAGAGACAGTTAAGGAAGTGGCTGTTGAA
>CAZHIB010000004.1:0-18810 GCA_964532365.1 uncultured Candidatus Saccharibacteria bacterium | reverse complement strand
GTATTGTTGAACAAGAAAAAACTTAAAGCCCAAAAAAATGAGCTTACAAGAACTACCAAAATAAAAATAAAAAACTTAAACTTTTTCATAATCCCGGGATTTATTGTTTAATTTTATATTACTTATATTTCAACAAATAGCAAGTTTATTATAATTTATAGATAAATAATCTATTTAAACAAATAAAAAGCTTATAAGTAAGTTTTTTGTATTAGAATAATTGTATTTAATCTTCTTATCTTAATATGAGTAAAGTAATAATTAAAATGACCCCGACTTTTATTTAAAAAGGAGGTCATTCTTTTATTATTTCAAACCCATAAAAATCTAATATTTCTTGAGTTTGATCATTTCCATAATCTAACATTTTAATTGAACCATTAAATACACAAAAATTTTCCGGTTTTAAAAAATCAATCTGTTTTATTCCTCTTTTGATAATTTTTTTTAAGAATTTTATCCACCGAGGATTAGAAGAATTAAAAACATTACCTTTGGGTTGAATTATTATATAACCAAACAAGAATGCTTTTATCACAGGAAGTAAAGAATCTTCATTTTTATGTTTTTTAAAATATAAATATTCTCTTCTGTTTGAAGATAGAATATGAAAGAGGTAACGAGGAACAGCAATTATTTTATTTTTTCCATAACGGTTAGCTTTCTCGTTAAAAATACCCTCATCTTTATATTTTAAAAAACATTTAATAAGTAGGACAAAGTTTATCCATGGAATTTTAATAGCATAGTCTCCATATATGAAGACTAGTCTACTCAGGCCTTGAGTGATAATCTTCATAATATTTTATTTTATGGTTTAAAAACTATTGATTTACTTGTAGATTACTTTTTATAAGGATATTTGTCAATAATAATTTGATTTCAATTCCTATATAATTACTCAACTTTTACAAACAAAAAGCCTTAAAATTAAGACTTTTTAATACTAACTCTAAAGGGTGACCATACCAGGATATCTTTCTCTACGAGAACAGTATACCTTTTGTACTTTTTTAAAAAGTAATTTTAAAAAAGACACAAAAGATTTTCGATTCCCAGACGCACAACAAGCAGTTGTTGTGCTTAGAGTCACAAATGAAAAAACCTATCTTCGACAGGTTTTTTCATTTGGTGACCCTACCGGAACCGCGAGTACGCTTATCGAACCTTACAGGTTCAGTACATTATGTGATCACAAGTCACTAAATATTTTACTCCAAGTATTCGCAAAATATGTAAGTGCTCGCGACCCCAGCTCGTGATTTTGTTTGCTAACAAAATATCACTGCGCTTTCACAAACGCGAAAAAGAGTGCAGAATTGCACTCTTTTTAAAATACCGCGTTTGTGACCCTACCGGGAATCGAACCCGGATTACCGGCTTGAAAAGCCGATGTCCTAACCGTTAGACGATAGGGCCAATATTATTAAATTTTCAAACTAAAATATAATAACTCTCTAAACTATCTTGGCTTTTCAAAAGCCGATATCCGCTATGTTCTAATTTGGTTAGATCATAGGGCCATAAAATAATTACAAATTAAGAATTAAAACACGAAATTCAAACTCATGATCAATTATCATTAATCATTAATTAACCAAAAGTATAGCATTTATACATTAAAAATCAAATATTTTGACATCTCAAAAAATCATTTTAAAATGTTACCAGCCTTGCTGGGAAAAACTTGACAGATATGTATTATATGTGATATAATGCTTGCAAATAAAAGCTATTTGACAAATGTTGTTTTGTATTGATTTGATTATTTTTGAGTCTAAATCCCCTATTTGCATTTTAATTATTTCATTTGGAAGTTAAAATAATCAAATCAATCAAACAAAAACAAACAACTAAAAGAGTACCGGCCTAGGAGGGCTGACAAAATGACAATTTTTATTTTACTTTTACTCGGAGTATTAGCAGGCTATTTTTCGGTTGCATTAATATACTCATTTTACTCACCTAAATTAAATGAGGTTAGAGGAATAAAATTTTTTGGAAAAATATTTACCTTTATTTCAAATATTGAAGGTAAAAAAATTTCAAAAATAGATTTACCCCAACAAGGGATAAATAAATACGACTTAATTGATGGCCAAGAAAAATCAAATATTTTTGGTTTATCAATTAATGTATTTTTCTTTCTTTGGCCATTTTTTGGAGATCATTGGTATGAATTCACATACCTAAAACTAAAAAGAAAAGGAGAAGAAACTGTTGGAGATATTATAGCATGGGATAATAGTGACACCAAAAATATTATCGTATCTAGATCAAGTAGATCTAATCACCTTCTTTACAGAGCCAACTACCCTATGATTAGTGAAGAATTCGATACCATAGATGGTGGTCGAGTGGTAATCCTAACGGATAATTTAATTGAACTAGAAAATCCTAATTTAGCATTCCAAATTGATAATTGGATGCAGTTCACATTAAGTATTCTTAATGGAGCTATTCGAGGTGTAGTTTCGGCCTTAACCTTAGAACAGGTAAATCAATTATCAACAGCAGGAACAGCATCATTTAACGACACTGTTGTGGCATTGGTTAATGGAAAATCTTCAAGTCTTAGCCAGCCAAAATTCAAACTTGGGAATATTGGTTTTAAACTGATTAGAACAGTCTTTAAAGATTTCCAACCAGTCGGAGAAAGAACCGAAAAAATGCTAGATGCAATCTCCAGAGAGACTCTAGCAAAAAAAGAAGCCCTAGCAAATATTGCCAAGGCAGAAGGAGAGGCAAAAGTTATAAGTATTAATGCTACTGCTGAGGCTGGAGCTTATGAAACTAAACAAAAAGCTATTGTTTTATGGCAAAAGAAAATGTTGGTAGATACAGGCTTAGCAAAAACTGATGGCAATGGTAATATTATTGAACTTTTGCCAGATGCAAACACCAGAGCTTGGTCTGATGCAATGAAAGAACTCTCCAAAATAACGGGCACGTTAGTTATGGACAGTGGAGCAATTTCTAAGTTTTTAAATATTAAAAACTAAAGGCATGGACACAATTTGGTATTTTATAATTGGTTTTATTCTTTCCATTTTTATACTTATATTTATTACAGAAGATAAAAAAGGAAAGAAAAAAAGAAAAAAAGTCAAATCAAAAACAACATCAGTTGTTGTTGAGACAAATCCTGTCCAACCTTCGCACCCTATCACCAAAACGAAATTTCGGTCGCAATTGCTAGAAACAATATTTACTATTGTTTTAATAGTTCTTGCTGCCGTGTTTTTAGTTTGGGCACTCACTTTCATTGTGAGTGGAATAAAATCATTTTTAAAACCTAGTCCAAAATACAAAACTATTCTTGTCTACGACAGAACAGTAACAATTAATTTGTATCAGGACTGGAATGAAACCAACACTCTTTATCTCAATAAAGGGGAAAAATGCACCTTTAAAGAAGCCACTGTTTCCTTTTGTGTGAAGAACAAAGGAAATAAAATGGTATGCGGTGAACCCAACACTGATCCTAATCTGCCTAATGGTGATTTGAATCTTAAGCTTTGGTTCAAATCGCAATACGGGCAAAGTGGAACAATAAAAGTTGACGTTTATAGAAGAGAACGTCAACGAATTAACTAACTAGCATAAAACAAAACCGGCCGAGAGCTTTTGCTCTCGGACCGGTTTTTTATTTTTTAAAAAATTTATTATTGATTGTTTTCGATAATAATTTCACCATTACCCTGTCCTCTATTTTCAATACCAAAAGTATTCATAATAAGACTTAATATTCCGAAAACTGAAACCATAATAAACATTCCAACTATACCCCAAAGCATACTTGTTTTACTTGATTTACGGATTTCTTCATTGTCAGGTGACATTAAATACCTAACAAGTCCATATATAAAGTAAACCACAGCTAAAGCAAATAAAAATATAATTAAAGGATTAATAACCACCCTATTTATACTTTTCATCAAAGTTACCACGCTGGCTTCAGCTTTTGGAATAATTTCAAAATTCATAAATTATTAGCTAATTATTGAATTGGAACTTCTGGAAGCATATTGTCTTCCAATTCGTTATTGATATTGAAAGAATTTTTTACAATAGCAATTATTCCCCAGAAAGCAACAATTACAAACAAACCAATTAGACCATTAATTATTTTTGATCTACCATTCTTCTTTGATTCTTCATCGGATGACATGATAAAAGTAATAACACCCCAAATGAAGTATATAACAGCAATTGTAATTAATGCTGGAATGATATATGTTAAATAACTAAGCAAGATGTTAATAATAGTTGTTATGTCTGTCGCTGCAAACGATAATAATGGAGCTGAACCTAAAACCAAACTAAATGAAATAATTTTTTTCATAATTAAACTAATACTAATAATTTATAATAATTTGTTAAATCCTACCGACCGTAGAAATCTAACGATACTTTCTATTTATATATTATATCAATAAGAAATAATATATACAACACTTTACTATTTTAAATATACTATTCGGGTAAACCTGGAATCCTGATAGGATTATTGGGAGTAAAAGACGCAGAAAGTATTCCAACTAATGCCCAAATACTAACCATTACAAACAATGTTACTAATCCCCAAAACATATAAGTCTTACCCTCTTTTCTTTTTTCTTCATTATCAGGATTCAAAAAATATTTGATAATTCCGTAAATAAAAGCGGCAATTGCTAAAGTTACCAAAAATGGAACTACAGAATTCATCAATAGACAAGTAAAATAATTAATAAAACTTGTCAGATCAGTTATTTGTAAACCCTCGCAGACAATACTCCCTACATCTCCATTTGCCGCATATGCAATCATTGTGTTAATCATAAAATATATTATGTTGTACTTTTAATTTCATCGACCGTCTTACCAATCGCATTTGCAATGACAAATGCTCCTAATAATAATGCTGCTCCAATCAAGGTATACAGAAGAGCCTTTTTGGCTTTTGTAATCTCCTCTGGCTTACCTTGAGCTTTAACAAAAAGAAAACCAACATAAATGACAGCTAAAACAACAATCGGTACCCCAACAACTAAGACAATATTAATAATTGCTTCAATAAAAGCCGGTATACTATCTATTTCAGAACTAAGTGGATTTTTTATTCCAATATTTATATTTGTACTAACAGTATCAGCTCCAGCGTTCACCAAAAAGGTTGGGAATAAAACCATCAGCCCAAAAATAAAAACAAAACTATATTTTAAAATATTTGATAAAATTGTGTATTTCTTTTTTTGAAAAATTTTCATATTTGTTTGTTAAGCCAAAGCAAAAATAAATTAATAATAATTAAATCTCTAAAAAGGCTTGTTTCGGATCAAAGCCAACTGAAACTAAAATAGTTTTGACGATTAACCAAGCGGCTAAGGCTATGATATAACCAATAAAAACATTTTTAAAAATTTTCTTGGCTTTCGTAATATTTTCTGAACTACCCATATCACTTAAATACAACCATCCAACATAAACAAGAATTAGCGCAAACAATGGCGTAGCCAAAGTAATGAGCAAAAAATTAATAACTTTATTAATTAAAGCCATAACCATATTAAAATCGCAAGGATTTTTATAATTACCAGTCTCTGGATCAATTTCTCCAGTGTTACAATCTGGCACTAAACTTCCTTTTTTAAAAGTAATTCCACCAATTCTTTCAGAATCATCATCAGTCCCCTGATTAGAATTGCCCCCAGGCTCATCTCCACCTTGAGAATTATCTATAACCGTAAAACTATCTGGGCTTGATATACTACCGTTATTTGTAATTATTGTAATAATACCATTTGTTGCTCCAGCTGGAACCTTCACTTTAATTTCATTTGCTGAATTTGTATTAGGAGTGGCTCTTGTTAGATTAAAAAAAAGCTTATCAAGTACAATAAAATTTTCACCTGTAATTGTAATCATATCTCCAACCTTACCTGAAGTTGGATTTACACTTGTAATCTTGGGTAAATTAAAAACACAAGTGTCCCCCAAAAGAGCTGGGGTTTCAAAATCAACTGAGGCTAAAACTTCTCCAGTTGCACTATCCCGACGAGCACTAATAGTATATGAAGTACAAGGCACTACAGCAGTAATCGTATAATTATAAAAATTTCCGTTATCATCAAGAATATTTGAATTTATATGAGTTGGTCGAACGCCATCAGACCGAACAAAATATATTTCATAGCTCCCTTCTGGAAAATTTTCGCCATTTAACTGAGCTGTCGTATCTGTAATATTAAAAACTGTCATCAAAGGACTGCCTTCTGCCTTAACTACTTTCATATAGTTGTTCGTAAAAAGAGTTGGTAAAATTAAAGCAAAAGCGATGACTCCGATAAAACTATATTTCAAAATATTTAATAAAATCGTATATTTTTTTGTTTTTAATAATTTCATAAAGAAAAATTATTTCTTAAATAAAAGATTAAGTTGCCCATCGGCTTTAGTAACCGCTTGACTCAAAGGTAATCTATTCGACAATATATTATCTAATAATTCACTAAAAATTAAATCACTTTTTATTTTGTCAGGGTCTAGCCATGATTTTGTAAAAATAGCAGAATCAAAAAATGAAAATAGATATGGATTTTCGGGCTTCTTAGCCAGTAAGGCTCTTGACACTGGGGGTAAAGAAGCTTGAACAGATAAGTTTTTAACATTATCAGCCTTACTTAATTCATTGGCCACCTGAAAAGCTCCTGTGATATTACCAGATTTTTTATTAATAACTATGGCATAAATTTCTCCATAAGTTTTTTTATTTGGAGCATCTTTTACTTGGGGGATTTTTGTAACATCAAAACTTAAATTTGGATTGACTGATTGAATTCTAAATAATTCACTAGCCCGACCAATGTAAAAAGCTGATCTTCCTCCAGTAAACATTAAAAATGATTCGGGGAGCGACCTATTCCATGAATAGGCACTATTTGAGGGATTTGAAAATTCTATATAAAATTTAAGTACAGCTTGGATGGGAGAAATACTATAATTTAATGGGTTGTCATTTAGCGCCGAGACATAGCCCGTTGAATCTTTTTTTGTTATAGAATTATCATTTTGAATAAGTAGGGTTGCTAAAATATCTTTGGCATTTGTCACATTATCATATTGACCAAGCGCAATCATGCTTCTATTAATTGTTCCATTATTTTCTTTTTGAGTTAAAATAGAATTTAAATTAAATAGTTCGTCCCAGGTTGTAGGAGGACTAACAATACCTTCATTAGATAAAATATCTTTGTTGTAATACAAAACTATTGGATCAACAAGTAGTGGAAGCCCAATTATTCCCTCTTTATCTAAATAAATATTTGTTCCATCAACAAATGAATCAGTAAATAATTTTTGAGGATAACTAGCATAAGGTATTTTATAAATAAAATTATTATTTCGAACTATCATATCTGGAGTAATAATAAATAAATCTGGTCCTTTCCCTTCAGCAAAAGCTTCAATTAAATCTTGTTGATAAGTCGCAAGTTCTTTCTTTTCATAGGTAACACTAACATTATTATTATTTGATGTAATCTCCTCAATAGTATCTCTAGTATATGAATTAGGAAAAGTTCCCCAAATAACCACCTTTCCTGTAATAGTTCCTGTTTTAGAATTACCAATTTTTATAAAGCCAGAAAATATCATCACGGCAAAAACAAAAAAAGCAATAAAGACAGCAACAAGGATTGTTTGAAAATTATTCATATTTATATTTAAATATTATACCATAATGATGAGGATTTGTGGAAATATTTTTTACAAATTCAAATCCTCTTTTCTTAAATAATTCCAATGCCTCACCCTGAAGAACCAAACTGGATGAAGTGGGTCCGATTCCACCAATTGCTTTATTCCAATCTATTAAAAGAACTTCTCCTTCTTTTTTTAAAACTCGTTTTATTTCATCAAGTAAACCTAATTTATCTTCCACCTGAAACAAGACATTGGAAAGTATAACTCTATCCATAGAATGATCGGCAATCTTAGTCCCTCCCCTTTTTTCTATGTCACCCCAAATACACTCAACATTAGAAAGACCCCAATCTCTTATGTCATGTTCAAGTTTTTTGACTAAATCTTTTTGCACTTCAATCGCATAAACTTTACCACTATAACCAACTCTTTCACTTGCAGCCTTAGAATAAAAACCTGTGCCAGCTCCAAAGTCTGCAACTTTCATTCCTTCCGTTAAGCCTAATTGTAAAATATTTTGACTTGGATTAGTAAACATATATTTATATTATATCATAATCAAAATAAAAAATAACAATATTTTACAGAAATGCAATTGAGGCAATATTATCCCCCGCTCGTAATTTCATAATTGTTACGCCCTGAGTCTGTCTTCCAGAAGTAGGAATCGATTCCAAACTAACTCGAATGACTTGTCCTTTTTGAGAGACGGCAATAATCTCACCTTCATCTTTCACAATTTTTGCGACAATTAATTTTCCTGTTTTGGGGGTTACTTTGGCTGTTTTAATTCCTGATCCACCCCGTTTTTGAACTTTATATTCTTTAATATTGGTTTGTTTACCAAAACCATTCGAGGAAAGAGTTAAAATTGAAACAGAATTTTCCCCCTTAGGTATTCGATCAACCCCAATTACAAAATCATTTTTTGCGAGTTTAATAGCCCTAACTCCACCAGCACTTCGGCCCATCTCACGAACATCTTTTTCAGTAAATCGAATTGACTGACCTTGTGTTGTGGCAAGCATTACATTGTCACCATTCGAAATTGCAAGTACAGCCTGAAGCTCATCATTAGTATCTAATTTTATGGCAATCAAACCACTTCGACGAACATCTTTGAAGCTTTCAGCCCCAACCTTTTTAGTTACTCCCATTTTTGTTACCATCATCAAAGTCTCAACTGTTTTTTTGGTCTCTTTATCAATTGGCAAAATAGAAGTAACTCTTTCTTCGGCTCCTAGAGAAATAAAATTCATGATTGATTTACCCTTTGTAGCTTTTTTCCCTTCAGGAATATCATACATTTTAATTTGATATGCCTTACCCAAGTTTGTAAAGAATAATAAATCAGAATGAGTATTAGCTCCGACTAGCATTGTTACAAAATCTTCATCTTTTGGCTCAATATCAATAACTCCAACTCCCCCGCGTTTTTGAGTTTTATATTCAGACGGATCTGTTCTTTTAACATAACCTCCTTTGGTAAAGACAAGAACTGATTCTTTTTCTGGAATTAAATCTTCTTCATTAATAGCCTTTACCCCTCCTTTAATTATTCTGGTTCTTCTTGTATCAGGATATTTTTCTTTAATTGCTTTCAATTCATCTCCAATCATCTTCATCATTTTCTTTGGATTGGCCAATAGATTTTCCAATTCTTTAATTAATTCTTGTTTCTCTTTTAACTCAAGCTCAACATTTTTTCTTTCAAGACCCGCCAATTTTTGAAGCTTCATTTCTAAAATTGCTATAGCTTGAATTTCTGAAAACTTAAACTCTTTCATTAAATTAAGCTTAGCAACAGTTGTGTCTTTTGAAGCTCGAATAACTGTGATAACTCGATCTATATGATCAAGCGCCTTTTTAAGGCCAAGAAGAATGTGCTCTCTTTCCTTGGCCTTACGCAAATCATATTCTGCTCGACGTCGAACAATTACAACTCGATGAGAAATAAATTCTCCGAGCAAACTCTTTAATGATAAAGTTTGTGGTATTCCATCAACAAGCGCCACAGTATTAAAATTAAACGATTGTTCTAATTGAGTATGTTTATAAATATAATTTAAAACTTTTTGAGGAATAACACCATTTTTCAAATCAATGACAATTCGAATATCTTTAGTTGACTCATCGCGAAGACCTTTAATACCTTCTAATCTTTTCTCTTGAATTAAATTTGCAATCGATTCGATTAAGGTTGATTTATTGACTCGATAAGGAATAGAAGTAATTATTATTTGAAAAGTTCCACTTTTTTGTTCAACAATTTCTGCCTCCCCTCGAGTAACGACACCACCACGTCCTGTTGAATAAGCATGAAGCAAATCTGCCTGACCATAAACTATTCCTCCAACCGGAAAATCTGGTCCCTTAATAAATTGCATTAAGTCTTCTGTTGTTGCGTCTTTATTTTCAATCAAATATATGGTTGCATCAATGACTTCCGTTAAATTGTGAGGTGGAATATTTGTGGCCATTCCAACCGCAATCCCAAGAGTTCCATTTAATATTAAACTCGGCACCGCTGTTGGTAAAACAACCGGCTCTTTACGAGTCTGATCATAGTTTGGTCGAAAGTCTACAGTTTCTTTTTCAAGATCAAGCAATAATAAAGATGAGACTTTGGACATTTTTGCTTCTGTATAACGCATAGCTGCGGCCCCATCTCCATCAATCGAGCCGAAGTTTCCCTGGCCATGAATAAGTGGATATCGATAAGAAAAATCTTGGGCCATGTTGACCATTGAATCATAAACAGCAACATCACCATGAGGATGATATTTTCCTAAAACATCTCCGACCACCGCGGCACTTTTTCTAAATCTTGCTTGATGAGTTAGCCCCATTTCATACATGGCATATAAAATACGTCGATGAACCGGTTTTAATCCATCACGAACATCGGGTAGAGCTCGATCAGTAATAACCGACATTGCATAGTCAATGAACGATTCTTTCATTTCTGCATTAATATCAACAGAAACAACATTAATATGATTATTTATTATTTCTCCTGCCTCAGCATGAGTATCTCCTTTTTCTTTTGCCATAATTATTGATATTCAACTGGAATAAGTTCTATTATCTTTTCTTTTTCTTTTTTTACTTTATCTTTCTCGTTTGGTGAAGAAATATTTCCAACACTAGCTCGAACATTACCGTATGTATCTATAATAGTTTTTCCAAAAAGAGCAAAGGGCTTAATATCTTCTTCCGCTTGAGCCGAGGTCTCTTTGTTAAACTTAGTTCCCAAACTATTAATCCAAACAATTGAAACAAAGGCCATTGAAACAATCAAAGAACCAAACAATATTTGCTTTCGGACATGTTCTGGTTTTGATTGCAATCTTTTAATATATGTACGCATAATAATTTTAATTAAGTTATGATGATAATACTACAACCTCTCCTTCCCGACCAACTAATTCTTTTGCTTTGATAGTTAATTTTTCAATTGGTGAAACTTTCTCTTGCCCGGCTTCTTTCAAAAAAGCCTTAAGAGTTTTTTCATCATAATCCATGGGAATAATTATTTTAGGTTCAAGCGTAACTGCTAATTTATAAGCTTCATTCGGATCAAGTAAATCATTATTACCAATCGGAACAAATAATATATCAGGTGATTCGATTTGACCCCTAATACTCGTATTTAATTTATCGTCAGAAACAGCCCCTAAAAAACACAAAGAGATATTTTCAACCGAAAGAAAATAAATTGTATTAATATATTTTTTTCCACCAATCTCTGTATTTGTCATTATGCCCTTAATAAAAATATCTTTGATTTCATAATCTCCTGGGCCCTTAATTTCAAATGGAATGTTTTCACCATGAGAAACCATTTCAAGACCATTATAATCAGGATGATTAATGGTTGAAAGAGCAATATCTGAACCAAATCTTGAAGCCATAATCCCCGATTTTGATTCTTTACTTATGGGATTAAAAGCGAGAGTTAAATTACCTTGGCTGATCTTAAAGAATTGCTTTCCTAAATATGTGATAATCATAAGTATATTATATCAAATATATTTACAAAAAGAAAGCAAAAAATTTAAACAAAATACAATATATACAGTATAAAACCAAAATAACCTCAGATAGCGGCCTTGCCGCTATCTGGAAGACTTTCAATAATTACGTTTAAATTTTCATCCTCAAGTAAAGATTTTTCCCCTCTTTCTTGTCTAATAATTGAAACAATCTCATCACAATGTTTTTTAAATTTATTTATTCCCCCAAAAGATTCTAAAATAATCGCAGCTTCTTTTTTTGAAATAAGATTAAATTTATTATTTTCATATTCATAATCACCAGAAAAAACTAACTGGCTTTTATTTTGAGGAATGTTATGAATTAGATAATTTTTATTAACATAACCTATTAATTTATTAAAATAATTGTCGCTTGTTATTAATTGAGATTTAAACTTTCCTTGAAATAAGGAACCAGATCTAGTATTTTTTATATTAAAATAATTAGAATATGCACCCTGTAATTTATGCATAAACCTTGAAATACCATTATCTGATACTTGTCGCATTATAAAATGAAAATGATTTGGATTAAGACAATAACCTACTATTTCAACTAATAAATCTTTATCCTCTTCTCTCTTTAGCGGCCTTGCCGCTATCTTAGATAATTTTCTTTGATTTGCAAGACTGATTATTTTATCTATTCTATTAAACTCTTTTATACTTTCAATAAAACGATAAATATCTTTTTGGTCCAAAAAAATGTCTCGCTTGTCTACCCCGCGATTGTAAACATGATATATTTCTCCTGTTACCAATGGTTGTCTTCTCATGCTCATATTTTTATTATACTACACATATTATATACTAAAAATACCAGATAGCGGCCTTGCCGCTATCTGGTTGATTAATTATTGAATTTATAGTATATTAAACAAATTATAAGCTCGGCTTGAAGGTTACCCCTTTTTGTGTTTAGCATATAAGCAAAAAGATCTTCAGCTGTGCCGCGAGACGCGGTTTTTTTAGTACCCAAAATATAAATTAATATATTTTGTAAATTATAAATATGAAAAAAGATACACAAGATACTATTGATAGTATTGCAGAAAATTCAAAAATTGAACTTTCAAGTATTGGTAAAATGTTAGATAAGGCCGATCTTCCTCCCCAAAACGAAGATCTTATTGAAGGTCCTGTAATTTCAATCCAAAAGTCATCTGTTTATATAGATTTGACTCCCTTTGGAACTGGAATTATTTACGGTAGAGAATTTATTAATGCCAAAGATATTATTAAAAAAATAAATATTGGCGACGTGGTCAAGGCAAAAGTTGTTGGAACAGATAGCGATGATGGTTATATTGAATTATCTCTAAAAGAAGCAAAACAAGCTCTCATTTGGAGTGAAGCTGAAAAAGCTATTAAATCAAAAACAGCTCTTGAATTGACAATTAAAGAAGCTAATAAGGGTGGTCTAATTTTAGAATGGCAAGGTATCGCAGGATTTCTCCCCGCTTCTCAATTAAAAAGTGAACATTATCCTCGAGTTGAAGATTCCGATAAAGATAAAATCTTGAAAGCATTAAAATTACTTATTGGAAAAAGAATTAATGTGGTAATGATCTCTGCCTTACCAAAAGAAGGAAAACTTATCTTCTCAGAAAAAGACAACAATCCAGAAGAAAGAAAAGAAATTGTCGGTAAGTATAAAGTTGGTGATGAAATAGAATGTAGTGTTGCTGGTATTGTTGATTTTGGAATATTCTTAAAATTAGAAGAAGGCCTAGAAGGCTTAGTTCATATTTCAGAAATTGATTGGGGCTTAGTTGAAGACCCTCGTTCAATGTTTAAAGTTGGAGATAATATTAAAGCAAAAATAATAGAAATCAAAGATGGTAAAATTTCCCTTTCTATTAAAGCTTTAAAAGATAACCCATGGAATGAATTTGAAAACACTCTCAAAAAGGGAGATATAATTTCAGGAGTAGTAATTAAATTTAATAAACACGGAGCGCTTGTTTCAATCAAACAAGGAGTTGCTGGATTAGTTCACAATTCAGGATTTGGCTCAGAAGAAAAATTGAAGAAAACTCTAGAATTAGGTAAAACATACAATTTCCAAGTTACGCTCTTTGAAGCAAAAGACCAAAGAATGACTCTTGTTTATTTAGAAGATAATAAAACAGCAAATAATAACTAGATTTTAGAAAAAATACAAAAGACCAGTCGGCCTTGTCGACTGGTCTTTTGACTAATTACCATTTCTCAATCAATAAAAACTAATTAAATACACTCATTGCTTTTTCTCTCCCTTCAACTATAATCATCTCAATAATTTCGCCAACTTTTTTAGAAATCTTTTTTATTTCTTTTAATTCATCTTCTTTAAATTTACCCAACAAAAATTTCAATATTGCCTCTTCGCCTTTCGGTTTACGAATTTTCCTAGAAGGAGTTTTGGGTGATATCCCGACTCGAATACGAACAAATTCTCTAGACTTAATTTTCTTTATCACCGACTCCAATCCATTATGCCCCCCCGAAGAGCGATTAAATGAAATTTTTAAACTTCCAAGAGGTAAATCTATGTCATCATAAATTACGACGATATCTTGCGATTTAATTTTTACTTTTTCATTTTGAGCATATAAAACTGCTGCCCCAGAATTATTCATAAAGTTTTGAGGCTTTAAGTATAAAACCGATTTTTTAAAAACTGAATCTTTATAGAAAAGAGCTTTTGCTCCAGAACTTTGTTTCCAGTCAGCTTTTCCTAAAATATTATCAAGCACAATAAAACCAGTATTATGTCTGGAAGTTTTATATTCTTCTCCTGGGTTACCTAATCCTACAATTAATATCATTATTTTATTGTAACATATAAAATAAAAAGTAATAATCTCGAGTATAAAAAATATTAATTAAATACAACACATAAAGTTCTATTCTGTCAATATGATTTATGTGATAAAATATAACTTATATGGAAAACAATACTGAAGTAAAAGTTGTTTCAAATTTTCGAAAAAATCTAAAAAATTTTTGGGATCTTATTAAATTTGCCTTAATTGCTTTTATTATTGTCATCCCGATACGAATGTTTATTGCCCAACCATTCGTTGTTTCTGGTGAATCAATGTTCCCTACTTTTCATGATGGAGAATATCTCATTGTTGATGAGCTTTCTTATATTATTAGAACACCCGAGCGGGGTGAAGTTATTGTTTTCCGTTATCCAGGTGATCCAAAAAGATTTTTTATAAAAAGAATAATTGGTATGCCAAATGAAGAGATAATAATAAATAATAATGAAATTAAAATAATTAACGCTGAAAATAAAAATGGTTTTATTTTAGATGAACCATATTTGAAAGTAAATTTTGATAGTTCTACTTCTATTAAAACAAAAGATAATGAATATGTTGTTATGGGTGATAATCGAAACAAAAGTTCTGATTCTCGTACTTGGGGAACCCTTCCTGAAAAATTAATTATTGGCAGGGCTTATGTTAGACTTCTGCCCTTAAAAGATATCTCATATTTACCAGGATCATATAATAAAGAAGAATAATTATTATGGAAAATAAAAAAAATAAAAAAACGCCCTCAAATTCAGTTAAAGGCATGCGTGACATTATTGATATAGAATATTATCAATTTCAAGGGTTTTTCGAAAAGGCCCAAGAAGTCGCAGTCTATTATGGATTTAAACCAATTGAAACCCCAATCGTTGAAATAGAAGATGTTTTTACTTCGTCAATTGGCCTTGGCACAGACATTGTGGACAAGGAAATGTATACACTAAAAACCAAAGGGGGTGACCACCTAGCACTGCGACCAGAACATACAGCTGGAATAATGCGTAGTTACATCGAACATGGAATGCAAGCCTTGCCCCAACCTTTAATGTTTTATAGTTATGGGCCAGTGTTTCGTCATGATAATCCCCAAAAAGGACGCTACCGTCAATTCTGGCAATTTGATATGGATGTAATTGGAAGTGATAAAAGTATTTTAGATGCTCTGGTGCTCAAAACTGCTTGGACTATCTTGCTTGAGGCTGGAGCAAGAGACATTTCCGTTGAAATAAATTCGATTGGAGACAAAGAATGTCGATCTTCTTATATTAAGGAACTTACATCATTTTATAAAAAAAATTTAAATTCACTTCCAGCAATCGACAGAGAAAGACTCAAAACCAATCCTCTTCGGATTCTTGATTCAAAAGAAGAAAAAACAATTGAGCTTAACCAAAATGCCCCAGAAAGCCTTTCTCATTTATGCCCTACTTGTAAAAAACATTTCAAAGAGGTTTTAGAATACTTAGAACAAATGGAAATACCTTATTCTATCAATAAGTGTTTAGTTCGTGGTCTTTCATATTACACCAGAACTGTTATTGAAATAGTTGGAGAAGATAAAGAAACTGGTAAAAAGATAACCATTACAGGTGGAGGGCGTTATGACTATTTAGGAAAACAACTTGGTAGTAAAAAAGATATTCCAGCTGTTGGTATTTCAATTGGAGTCGATCGAATTGTTGAGTCTCCTTGGTTTGCCAAATTATCACCTCGAATTATTAAAAAACCAAAAATATATTTTATTCAATTAGGCTTTGATGCTAAATTGAAATCTTTGAATGTGATTGAAATATTGAGAAAAGGAAAAATTTCAATCGCTCAATCTATTTCGAAAGATAATTTAGGGGCACAACTTGCTATTGCTGAAAAATTAGGAATGGAATACTCAATTATATTTGGCCAAAAAGAAGCCTTGGAAGATTCTGTTATATTCCGGAATATGAATAATCGCTCACAAGAAACCGTTAAAATCTCAAAATTACTAGAATACATAAAAAATCTAAAATAAATTATGGTGGTAATTGTTCAAAATGAAAATAAAATTTTACGCAAGATATCAAAAGAGGTGCCAATTGTTAGTATTCAGAAAGTAAAGATCCAAAAAATTATTGAAGACATGAATACGGCACTTGATTCTCAGTATGATGGAGTAGCTATTGCCGCTCCCCAAATAGGAGTCTCTCTACGAATATTTATAGTTTCTAGTAAAATCTTTGATGAAAACTTCATAGGAGGCGAACTAACAAATAAACCAAAAAATATAATTAAAAAACCTAATTTGGTTTTTATTAATCCAATTTTTAAAAAAATATCTAAAGATAAAAAACTTATGACAGAAGGATGCCTTTCTGTTAGACCCTTATATGGTAAAGTCCGACGAGCAACCAGAGCCACCGTTGAAGCTTATAATGAATTCGGTCAAAAATTCACCAAAGACGGATCCGGTTTACTTGCTCATATTTTTCAACATGAAATTGACCATTTAGATGGAATCCTATTTACTGACAAAGCCAAAGATTTACAAGAAATTTTTACAGATTAGTAATATGGAAAAATTTAATTTTGCATTTTGGGGAACTCCAGAATTATCTGCTAAAACTTTAGATATATTAAAGGCTAATAAATATTTTCCAACAATTATAATTACTACTCCTTCTAAAAGATCTGGCCGAGGATTAGAATTAAAAGAATCGCCCGTTAGTCTTTGGGCAAAAGCAAATAATATTACTTGTCTGAAGCCAGAAAAAATTGACGAAGTTTTTCTTGAAAAACTTTCAACTTTTAATATTCAACTTAATATTGTTGTTGCTTATGGAAAAATTTTACCTGAATCATTAATTAATCAACCAGAACTTGGAACAATTAATATTCATTATTCTCTGCTTCCAAAATACAGAGGAGCCTCTCCTCTTGAGCAAGCCTTATTAAATGGCGACGAAATGACGGGGGTTAGTATCCAGCAAATGGCCCTTAAGTTAGACACTGGTGCGATTATCGCACAAAAAGAATTAAAAATAGAAGAAAATGACACAAAAGATGATCTTAAAATTAAATTAGTTAAACTAGGAGGAAATTTACTTTGTGAAATTATTCCCAATATAATAAATAAAAATATTAATCCTCAAGTCCAAAATGAAACTCAGGCAACATATTGTATAAAAATTAAAAAAGAGGATGGAGAAATTGACCTAAGGGATAATGCTAAAAAAAATTATAATAAATATCGTGCATATTATGGTTGGCCAGGAGTGTATTTTTTTGTAAACAAACATCAAAAGAAAATCCGGATTAAAATTACCGAAGCAATTTATGAAAATAATACATTTATAATAAAGAAAATTATTCCTGAAGGAAAAAAAGAAATAGACTATGACCTTTTTCTAAAACAAAATTAATACTTAGATGTAAAAGGATTCCTATCCGAGATTCCTTTCAACATTTTTTTAACACTCATTGATCCCCTCTTAAATAAAGTTTGTTTTCTCTTTTTTTTATTTTTAATTTGATAAATCATCTCTTCTTTTGCGTCATCTATTGCTTTATATAGATCTTCTTTTTCTGAAACAGTATAAAATTTAACTCCAGAAATTTCTATATTGAATTCTGCCTTATAAATATCACCACTTTTATGATGATTAGTTGTTTTGCCGACTTCGGCATAAATAATTAATTCTTTATCTTTAGTAAATTTTTCAAGCCCCATCAATTTTTTATTTACATAATCATTGATGGCCGGTGTTAATTCAATGTTGGTTGCCTTTATATTTATTTTCATCTTATTATAAACAGATCTCGATCATATAAATACAATCACAATCTGCTTAAATTAATTAATAATAACGTAATTAATTCCTAAAAATTGATAAAATTTTATTGGGACTTTGATGTCCACTTATGATTTTAACATTTTGCGGTGAAATATGAAAAGTTAATGCTATAATTTGACAAATCCTCTTATTGGCAAGGTTTCGCTCTGCAGGCTCTCTCACAGAAATTGTATATGAATCCTCATTTTTTTGTTTTATTATCTCTTTTTTAGCACCTGCTTGTACCTTAACTTTAATATACATATTTATATTATAACAAAAAATGGGTTATAATTCATCTATGGACAAATTATTAAAATCTTTAAAGATATTTTTATTAATACTATATATAATATTAATATTTTTCCTGATGTTTAGAAATGAAAAAATTACATTATCGTACGATCTTCCTGGATGGCTGATCCCTAGTCTCTTTTTTATCAATGTAATATATTTTTGTTATCAATATATTAA
>CAZHIB010000003.1:0-19202 GCA_964532365.1 uncultured Candidatus Saccharibacteria bacterium | reverse complement strand
CTGTTAAAATTAGTCGAGCCGAAGAATCGTTAAAAAAACTTTATCAAATAAATGAAAAATAATAATTTTAAATTTAAAGAGTTAGGAAATAAAATAAAACTTTCTAAAGCGGAAAAGGAAATTTATCGCGATAAAATGCTTGAATTTATTAACAAAGAAACTTTTATCCAAAAATCTGACAATAAAAAAAGTATTGCTTCACCTTTTTATTTTGGTCTTTTTATTAGAAGACATCTTGTTTTAACAAGTCTAGTAATCATCTTATTTTTAAGCACTGGGCTTATGGTTAGTGCTGATCATGCTATTCCAAACGATTATTTATATCAAATGAGAATAAAAGTTATTGAGCCCGCACAAATTTTACTAGCCCCAACTGCTGAAAAAAAGAATAATCTTCGGGTTAAATTTGTCGATAAATCTCTTAATGATTTTTCTAGTGTCTCATTAAAAGAAAATATTAATCAAGAGGACAAAGAGGCCCTTATCGAATCTGTTTCTATTAACATAGAAAATCTAAACAATGAGATAAATAATTCGAACAAAGAAAATAATCCCTCAAATTCCTTAAAAACTGCTAATGATTTAAAATCTGTTCTTTCTAGCCATAAAATAATTTTAGATAAAATCAGTGAAACAAATCCAGAAATAACCGACGCGGAAATACTTTCTTTGAAAATAGATGAAGAATTAGACAAAACGGAAAATATAATCAATACTTTAGCCCAAAAAATTCAAACACCTGATGATACAAATATACTTGATCAAAAGATTGACGATCAAAAAGAAAAAATAAATATTTCACTCCTAGCTCTTCAGAATGATATTAAAATGGCTAAAGACTCTAAGTCTAATTCTATTGTTGACCTTAAAGAAGCCGAAGAAAAATTTACAAAAATTAAAGACATGACAGAAGAATTCAATATAAAATTGGAGCAAGGAGAAAAAGAAAAAGCGATCATTCTTTATGATCAAATTATTCAAAAAATTGACGAATTAGAATTATTCATTAAAATAAACCAGGAAAATAATATTGAAATACCTGATGAAAAATTGGAAAACAAAAAAGATGTCGATTAAATTCAATTAAAAATATTTGCTCATATTCTTATTTATTGATATGATATTTCTAGTCGTTTTAGTAAAAAATTAACATAAATTAAACTGGCTCCGCATAAAGCTATGGCTGGTAAAAAAATATGGAAGAAAATAAAAATTGTTGTAATAATGGATCGTGTGAAAAAATGAATAATTGCTGTTTGTCAAAAAAGTGTTGTTCTTGGAGTAAGTGCCATTTACTTAGATGCCTACTTTTATTACTTGTTATCATTATGACCTTCTGTCTTGGCTCTCAGTTTGGAGAATTAAAATCTCAAACTAGAAATTTCCATAATTGTCGCAGCGGAATGATGAATTGGAATTATAAATTTGTTAAGCCCATTATTAATTCTGAAGCTCCAGTCATAGTAGATGACTCAACTCCTGAATTATCACAATAACACCAAACAAAAAACATATCAGCCTTGGCTGATATGTTTTTTGTTTGGTGTAAGAATTTTGTTTTCCCCGAACTACTACTTCATCTATTGATTTAAGACTTTTAGCCTAATTCTCTACCGCCCATTTTTTAATTTCTTTATAAGTCGCTTCTCCACAAATAGTTTTACCTGTTTTCTGATTTAAGAAAAAAGGCACTCCACCACAATTATCATCTTTTAGATCTAAATTCATTAACATCTCATCATTTTCTTTATTGTGCCAAACTTCAATTTTTTTTATATTTATCCCTTCGGCGATCAGACTATCGACGTGTTTTTCAACAATCAAACAATGAGGGCATTCAAGTCCATAAAAAAACAATAAGTCTTCCATAAATTTATTTTGTTATTTTTGAGAGTCGAGCCTTTTTGCGTGAAGCTGTATTTTTCTTAATAACTCCTCTTTTAGCGGCTTTATCAATAACACTATAAGCTGTTGGAAGTAATTTTTTGGCTTCGGGTTTGTTTTTTTCTTTTACAAACTTCTCGATTTTTTTAACTGTTTCTTTGATATTCTTTTTATTTCGATCATTCATCGCTTTTTTGACAAGTGATCCTTTTAGGGCTTTTTTAGCTGATTTTGTGATAGGCATTGTTTTTAGTAATTACGAATTATTAATTACGAATTACGAATTAGATTTTTATTAATTTTTGACTGAGACTCCATTAGAATACCAGAAATAGCCGAAAAGGGCAATATTTGATATTATTAAAATATGATTGCAAGAATCGAAGGTATAATAATGCATATAGATGAAAAATTCATCATTGTTGATGTTTCGGGTGTTGGATATAAATTATCTATCACTCCTGAAAACCTGACCACTTCTGTTTTGGGTGAACATGTGTCATTTTGGGTCCACACCGCCGTAAGAGAAAACTCAATAGACTTATACGGATTTAAAAGCATCAACGAGATGTCTTTCTTTGAACTTCTGCTTGATGTTTCTGGTATTGGTCCTCGTTCTGCTCTTTCGATTCTAGGAATAGCCCCAATTGAAACACTCAAAAGAGCCATCGCCACCGGCGATACAGGTTATTTAAATAAAGTTTCTGGAATTGGTAAAAAAACCGCCGAAAAGATAATCATTGAATTACGAGATAAATTGCAAAATTATAAAAATGATTCTGACACTCCAAATTCCTTGCGAGATGAAAGTGATATTATCGAGGCTTTAAAATCACTTGGTTTTTCTCAAAATGAAGCCCGTGATGCCCTCTCACAGGTTCTCCCAACGACGATCGGGACAAATGCTAGAATTAAAGAAGCCCTCCGCCTTCTTGGTGGTCACAGTTCTTAATTATTAATTATTAATTACTAATTATTAAAGTGCCAGAATTACCCGAGGTTACTACAACTGTAAATGGTTTGCAAAAAGTCTTACCTGGACTTACTATTTTAGATGTTTGGACCGATTTAAATAAAAAAAATCAAACAATAAAACAATTTAAAGACACAATTAAAAATGATGTCTTTTTTAAAAATTTAAAGAAAAAAGTAATTGGCCAAAAAATAATTAAGGTTGAAAGAAAAGCAAAAAATATTTTGATAAATATTACAGGCGAACAAACAATCCTAATCCATTTAAAAATGACGGGTCACCTTCTCTTTGGTGAGTACACCAAACAAGTAATTACGAATGACAAATTACGAATCACGAATTGGAAACCAAAAAATACTGGACCATTGAATGATCCCTATAATCGATTTATTCATGTTGTTTTTACTTTATCAAACGGCAAACATTTAACCTTTTGTGATTCTAGAAAATTCGGGAAGGTAACTATAATTAAAACTGATCAAAAAGATGAAATTGCTCCCCTAAAAAACCTCGGACCTGAACCTCTTAATAAAAATTTCACAAAAGATAAATTTATTGCTCGCTTATTACTAAAACCAAACTGGAAAATTAAAACTATTTTAATGGATCAAACTATAATTTCCGGTATTGGTAATATTTATTCCGATGAAATGCTCTGGTCTTCTGGTATACACCCAGAATCAAGTTCATCTAAAATTCCTAGATTAAAATTATATAAACTTTATGATGAGATGAAAAAAGTTTTAACAAAAGGAATAAATTTTGGCGGAGATTCAATGTCAGACTATCGAAATATTGATGGTTTGCCAGGTAATTTCCAACATTATCATAATGTTTACCAAAAAAAAGACACAAAGTGTATGAAAAAAAATTGCCAAGGTGTTATAATAAGAAAAGTCGTAAATGGTCGCAGTGCTCATTTTTGTAATAAACACCAAAGACTATTTTAAAATTTCATTATTAATTCTTAATTATTAATTATTTTTATATGGCAGATAAATCAAAAGATAAAAAAATAGAAAAAAAACATCACAATAGTGGTGGCTTAAGTTTTGGTATGGAGGTTATACTATTCGTTGTGATTATCTTTATAATCTGGGTTCTAACTGGTGGAACCAAAAAACAACCACCAGAAAGTCCCTTACTTGTTCCAGCCGATAGCCAAGTACAAAAAGGACCAAACCGCTAAATTAAGACTCAAGAATTCTAAATAAAGCGACTCCGCATGCAACAGAGACATTGAGGGATTCTTTTTTGCCATTCATCGGTATTTCGAGGATAAGGTCACATTTATCTAAAATATTTTTTGGAAGCCCTTCCACTTCTGGACCCATAATTATTGCAACTTTTTTTAATTTTCCTACCTTGCGATAATCAATTGCTTTCTTATCTTGTTCGATGGCAATTATTTTACAACCGTCCGTCTTTAATTTCCCAATAAGGGCAATTAAACTTTTTTTATATTCCCAAGGCACCCAGGTTTCAGCCCCCAGAGCACTTTTAGCAATATCTTTTTGGATTCTTCCAAATTTATCAGTTGGTCTTGGGGTAACACCTGTTAAATATATCTTATCTATTCCAACCGCATCAGCGGTCCGAAAAATAGCCCCAATGTTTATGGCTGAACGAATATCCGGAAGAATTAAAATTTTGTTATTATTCATATAATTTTAATTAAAATATTTTATTTATTTCTATGAACATACTTCAGCCTAAATCGAAATACAAACTTAGCAAACTCAACTAAGCCAATATTAAACAAACCCCAAGCAATAACAAGCCACATGAAAGAGAATGGCAATAGAGCTATTTCAAACAAATTACGCATAAATGGTATAGACATCGTTAAGATTAAAATACCAAAACCTACCAAGACCGCTATGTTTAAGTTTTTATTTGAGAATGGGTTATATGAATATATTGGCCTATACAAACTTCGGAAAGAAAAAGACGCAAGTAAGATGTAGATGGAGACACAGACAAATAAAATTGAATGGACAACTTTTGTTTCAATATTATAACTTAATAAGAAATAGTATAAAAGAAATATTAAAACAGAACTTAATGTTCCAATCCCAAACGACAATATTTTAACTTCGGTACTTAATAATTCTTTTTTAGAACTTTTTTTATCTATTCCCCTGTCTAGGTTTTCGTCGTAAGCAAAAGCCAAGGCAGGCAAACTTCCGGTAAACAAATTAATCCATATAATCTGAAGCGCATTAAATGGTATCGCCATATTAAATAATAAACTTCCCCCTATAACAAAAACCATGTCCATTGAATTTGAAATTAAATAAACAAAAGCTTTTCGAATACTCACAAGAATCCTTCGTCCCTCATCAATAGCCATACTAATAGTTTGGAAATTATCATCAAGTAAAACTAAATCGGCGGCACTTTGAGCCACATCGCTACTTGAACCAAGTGATATCCCAATATCCATAGACTTCAAGGCTGGAGCATCATTTACTCCGTCCCCTGTCATGGCCACAACCTCACCCAATTCTCTATATAAATTACCAATTCGTAATTTATCTTCTGGTGTAACTCTGGCAAAGATTTTAATTTTTTTCAAAATTTCTAACAACTGTAAGTCAGTCATCTGGTGTATATCATCACCTGTTAAAACCTCATCATCACAAACATCCCATCCAATACTTTTTGCAACTGAAATAGCTGTACCTTTTAAATCTCCAGTTATTATTACAAGTCGGACTCCGTGGGCTTCAATATTTTCTACCGCTTCTGGAACCTCTTCTCTGACAGGATCAAAAAATGACAATATCCCTTCAAACTCAATATCTTTAATCAAGTTTATATCAAGATTTTTTGATTGAAATGTTCCCACCGAAATAAGCCTTTTTCCATTATTACTTGCATCTTGTATCCATGACATAACTTTTATGTATGCATTTTTATTTATATTGGCCATTCTGAGTAAAATATCAGGGGCCCCCATTATTGTATACTTATCACCATTTTTAGAGATTGAAAATTTATTTGAAGAATTAAAAGGTAAATAAATATTATCTTCTTCAAGTAAAATTTCTTTCAGTGGAATATTATGAAGGGCTGAAGCTCTTGCAATGTTCACCTCAAATGGACGGCCAGAAAATTTCCAATCTTTTTCTTCATCTTCAGGATTTTGAACGATAACGTCAATATTTTTAAGAGATAATTTAAGTATATTTTTTTGGAAAAGTGATAAATGTTTTATGCTTGAATCATAATAATCTTCTTTGATTAATTCTTGATATGTATAAACTCCCACCAATTGCATTTCGGCTTTTGTTAATGTTCCAGTTTTGTCGGTCATTATTAATGTAGAAGAACCCAATGTTTCAGCCGCCGCCAACTTGCGAATAATCCCTTTCTTCTTTGCTATTCTTTCAGCTCCAATTGAAAGGATGACAGTCAAAGCTATTGGTAATGCTTCTGGCACGGCCCCAACCGCCACCGCTGCAGATAAAATTAACATTTGGAACAATGGCTCCCCCCTTGCAACTCCAAGAATAAAAATTCCAATTACAATAAATATTGTTAAGGAAAAAACATACCAAGAAAGCTGACTAACACCTTTTTGAATAGGAGTCTCAGCCCTATCCGTATTGGCCACTAAATCAGCAATTTTACCTAATTCTGTGTTTTGGCCTGTTTGAGTTATAACCGCCATACTAAAACCTTCAACGACAAGAGTTCCAGCATAAACCATATTTACCCGATCAGCCATCAAAGAAGATTCTTTTATAACATCTGACGTTTTTGTCACTGGGATGGATTCTCCTGTTAAAATTGCTTCATCTATCTTAAATCCATTTACAGAAATTATTCGAGCATCAGCTGGAATCCTTGAGCCATAAGAAAGCTTGATAATATCACCGGGAGCTAATAAATGTGAATCTATTTCTTTCTCTTTGCCATCTCTAATTACCCTTGATCTTTCTTTTATATAAGTAACCAGCTTTTCTAAAGTGTTTTCAGCTTGATATTCACGATACAAACCAAGTCCAGCACTTACTAGAATCGCAATTATAATAACGACCATGTTTATCCATTCTTGTAATATACCTGTCAAAACAGCCGCCGCAATTAAAATGAAAATTAATGGGCTCATTATTTGCCTAATAGCAAGCTTAGTAATACTTATTGTTTTTTGATTTTTAAATTTATTTAATCCAAATATTTTTAATCTTTTTTCAGCCTCTTCTTCCCTCAAACCATTAGTTGATGATTCTAAATTAATTAA
This sequence comes from uncultured Candidatus Saccharibacteria bacterium, assembly GCA_964532365.1. Classification (GTDB taxonomy): domain Bacteria; phylum Patescibacteriota; class Minisyncoccia; order Phycocordibacterales; family UBA9973; genus UBA8515. The sequence continues at coordinate 12,096 of CAZHIB010000003.1, read as the reverse complement.
AACTTCTTCATTGTTTAAAAACCATGGTGTCTGGATATTTATTTTTTCATTCATTTTTTTATTATACTAAATAAATCAAAAATCCATAGAATTTTGATAAATTGCTATTTTATTTAAAATTAAAATTTTTTAATTTGATCTTCTACCTTAGCTGCCTCAAAGGCTTCATTTTTATCACTATTTTCTTGTTCCGGTTTTATCATATATAACCTCCTGTTTTCATTATCAAAATATATACTTAACGAGTGATTGTTTGTCTCAAAATTATCGTTAGGTCCAGATATAACAATAGGACTAAATCCTATTTTTTGTTTTACAATATAATTTAAGTATTTTACTGATTTAATATATGTGTCAAATGGCCCTTTTAAAAAATCTTCAATATTATCAATCCCCATCCTAAAATTTTCATCGGGCATTTTTTGAGATATATCTTCTTTATTGCCTCCTAATACCACTATATCGATAGAACCGGGAAGGCATCTGGATATTAGATCATCAATATTTTTTTCAATATCTTTTCTAAAATTCGATTGGACTTCTTTATCTTCCAAAAAAGCCTCTGGATTTTGATGACTTAAAAAGGAAATATTTTTACCCGTTAGCCTATCGACCCCAACCGCCAAAACTCCAGTGCAGTTTAAATAAGAAAATGAATATTTATTTTTTTCATTACAAGAAGAAATTACATAAGTTTCATAACCGGAACTGTGCATTTTATTCTCTTTAATTTCTTTTTCTCGATAATTAAAATCTACAAATTCAGCATTTTTTTTAAAATCGTCAATAAAATATTGAGTTTCTTTGTCTACATTATTTCTATCATAAATACCACTAATTATGGGCCTAAATTCTTTTTTAAGATGCTCAGGCTTCAATACAATAATTGATTTTTTGTTTTCTAAATTCATTTTTAAATTATATCAATAAAACCAAATTTCTCATAAAACTCGGTAGGAATCTTCCTCTACGAGAACAGTATGCCTTTTGTACTTTTTTAAAAAGAATTTTAAAAAAGACACAAAAGCCTTTCGATTCCTACGCGCAAGCAAAGCAGTTTGCTTACTCGAGAGGACAATAATAAAAAACCCCAGTTTACTGTGGTTTTATTATTGTCCCTAGAACAGGAGATTATTATAAATATATTATCTGACCAAAGTTATATGAAAGGGCTATATAATCAACTGATGTTTATTAAGGCGTTGCAAACAAATAAATCTTGACAAAAAATATCCTCTTGAATTAAAATATTCAGTGGTCGAATATTAGTAAGTAATTAATAATTAATTTATCTATGAAAAACAATAAAAATACACTCATTCCATTTGAAGGAGAACACAATTTCTTGTCTCTTCGTGATGCTATGAATAATCTTTTTGATGAATCATTTTGGTCTCCATTTGACCATAATATGATGTCTAATTTTTCAAAAAGTAATATAGTTTTTCCAAAAGTAAACATCTCTGAAACAGAAAAAGAAATTGTCGTTACTGCTAATGTTCCTGGAATTTCTGCGGAAGATGTTTCTGTAGAAATTAATGATAATGTCTTAACTCTCTCAGGCCAAATGACTAAAGAAAATAAGGAGGAGGATAAAAATAAGAAATATTATCGTTACGAACGTGAAAGTGGGAGTTTCTCTCGAAGTTTTTCATTACCAGTAAAGGTTGATGAAGACAAAATAGAAGCAGAAGCAAAAAATGGAGTATTAACTATTAATTTACCTAAGCTTGAAAATGAAACCAAAAAGAAAATTCAAATAAAGGTAAAATAATATAAAAATCACCCAATACTGGGTGATTTTTATATTAGAACCAAAAACTTTTCCACATTAAATCAAACAGTTTTTGTTGTTCTTCTATCATTTTTTGGATAGCTTTTCTCCTTTCTTCCATTTGTTTATTCATTTCTTCTATTTCTTTTTTGGTTATTGGGGCTGTTGTTGTCTTGAACTCTTTTCCGTCATAGGTGGTAACAACTTTACCCGAATAATCTTCTGGAAAATTAATCACAATACTTGTTCCATTCGGTGTTTTAGTTGTTTCTATAACAGGCTCCACGATATTTTTATATTGGGCATTAACTTTTGAATAACTAAAGAAAAAAGAAACGGCAAATAGAAGTAAAATAGCCAATAAATAAATCTTATTTTTTATATTTAACATAGTTTATTAATTAAATTACTAATAATTTTGCGACCGATAAATATTTTATAAAAAAATTATTTTTGAGTCAAAACCTAAAAGTTCGATTCCTGTCTGGGTTAAACCATTTTACACAGAAAAAAGTCTTGTGTTACAAGACTTTTTATCGGGTCCCCTGAACAGGAGATTATTATAACCATTTTATCTGACCAAAGTTATATGAAAGGGTTATATAATCAGATGATGTTTATTAGAGCATTGCAAAAGGAAGTTTAAGTTAATTTTCCAATTCTTCTTTTAATAAAGGCACTATCTGTTTTCTCATTATAAGATTAGGTTTTTCTGCAAGAACTCCATCAAATTTAACATCTAATATTTTCTCTAAAATCTTTTTTGTATCTATGTCTTCTGTTATAAAATAATTCTTACACTCATCGAGCTCAATGATATTTTGAAAGATTATATCAAGACCCATTTTTTCTTTTATGTCTTTTAAGATAGTTAATATGTCATTTAATCTTTCCTTTAATAAATCACTTGCCCCAACCATTTCAATTTGAGCTATGCTTACTTTCTTATCCCCCATATTAAACCAAGCCAAATCTCCAAGTATTCTTTCTTTTAATTTATCACCAGATAAATCTGATTTTGATTTAAATAGTTCTTTTGAGAAATTAGATGGTAATTGAGCTATTTTATTTAAGCATTCAAAAGCATTTCTATCTCTATCAGTTGTAACTCCACCCTTAAAATTTAAAGTATTTGATATTATTGCTCCACATAAAAGAATAGCTGATTCTTTTGATACATCAATATTGTTGTTAATGAATCTCTCGGCTACTAAGGTAGAAGCAGACCCAACTAATTCAATCTGAACTTTAGCATTTGGGAATTTATCTGCTTCGTGGACTTTTCTGTGATCTATTATTTCAATTACTTTCTCTGGTGCTATTTTACCCTCTATACCAATCAAATCACTAGCATCTACTAAGATGACTTTATCAAAATTCTCTGCATTTTCTATTATTTCTGGGTGTTTAATTTTATATGTATCTAAAATATATCTGGCTTCTTCGTGTGGTTCTCCAATAAGACCAACCATCGTATTTTTTCCTGTCTTATTGAGAAACTCTGAATATGCAATTGTTCCTGCAACTGCGTCTAAGTCTGGGTTTACATATCCTGTTATTAGTATGGGCGTCATATTATTTTAACTTAATATCAATTTCATTTTTTACAAAGTCTTTGTTAAGATTGTTTGTTTTTAAATGTAGTATTGGTAAATCAGCAATTCCTGTTATTTCATCTATGAATTGGTCTCTAGCTTGTTTACTTTTAAAATTATGAACATATCCATCTAATTCAATAATTAATTTAGGAATTATCTTGTCTTTTTCACAAAATACAAAATCAGCAGACTTTCTATCTATTTTGCTTCTATATCTTCTTTCTTCTTGAAAATTAGATTTCTTTGGTTGGATAAGATGACTATAGTTTATTTGAGGGAATATATAGTATTTATCTCCATATAATTCTACTAATATCTTATATAAATTAAATTCAGAATTAGCATCAAAAAGATATGGTTTCTTTTCATATGGCAATTCTTTTTTATATTCTATTTTTTTCTTACTCAAATATTGGGTTATTATCCAGTATGCTATAAAAAAAATGGCTGCTAGTATAATTAATTTTGTCATAACTAAATTATATCAATAAACCTAAATTTCTCATAAACGTTCTATTCCGGTCTAGTTGTTTGATGCTTGTTTTGCAAGACTTTATTAACGCGTGGTCCCCAGAACAGGAGATTATTATAAGTATATTATCTGACCAAAGTTATATGAAGGGGTTATATAATCAACTGATGTTTATTAAGGCACTGCAGAGGGAATAGTTAATATTGTATATTACAATATTAATTTTTAATTCATATTTTTATAAAATTGCATTAAATAAATAGCCCATGATTATTATGCCGATAGTTGTAATTCCAAAGAATATTGCTAACAATTGCCACCTCATAACTTTTTTAAGGATTATTGCCTCAGGTAAAGATAGAGTTACTATTGCTGTCATGAAAGCTAGGATTGTACCAATTGGAGCTCCTTTACCTGCTAGGGCTTCCATTATCGGTAGTACACTTATAGAATTTGCATATAAAGGAATACCTAAAACAACAGCTATTGGAACAGTCCACCATGATTTAGAAGATAAATAATGTTCAACTAAAGTATTTGGAACAAATCCGTGGATAATAGCCCCTAAGCCAACACCTAACATTACATAAGGGAAAATTTGTTTTGTAATTTTTAATCCGTCTTTCCAAAAATTAGTTATTAATTGAGCAAATGGAATTTTAGAAGTGCCATTAATGTCTTCTATCTGAGACCTAGACCTAAATTTCAAGAGTTCTGGCATTACATATTTTTCTAACTTTAATCGTTGTATTAAAATACCGCCTAAAATAGCAATTACTATCCCAAATAAATTATAAAGAACAGTAACTTTCCATCCAAAGATAGTTGGAAATAAATACAATGATGATTCGTTTATAAGAGGAGAACTTATGAGAAAAGTAAAAGTTATTCCTAATGGTATTCCAACACCCATAAAACCAATAAACAAAGGAATAGAGGAGCATGAGCAGAATGGTGTCACGATTCCCAAAAGTGCAGCCATTAGATAATTTAATCCGAACCATCTTTTTTTCATCAGGATATCTCGAGCCTTTTCCATCGGGAAATAATAATTTACTATCGCCATGACGAAATTAATAACCAAAAGAAGCAATCCGATTTTTATCGTGTCATAAATAAAAAAGTTAAGAGCACTTGCAAGATAAGACCCTTGGCCTAGTCCAATTAATTGAAAGGTAACAAAATCAGCTAATAGTTGTATGGGATAAAACATATAATTTTATTTAACATTTACCTCTACAAGAACAACTTCCACAAGTATTCTTATCAGACACTTCTATTTTCTCTGATTCATTAAAACATTCTTATAAATAATATCCTTTAGCTTTTCTTTATCTGGGAGAATTCCTACTAATACAGGCTTATCATCAATAGTAAGAACTGGACTACTCATCACTCCCATGGCCACAATTTTATTGATATCGGTACTGTATAGAACCGTATCGTTTATATTTAGTTCTTGTGCTACTTCTTTTGTGAGCTCAAATAATGCTTTGCACTTTTTACAACCTGACCCAATAACTTCCATTTTTATCGTTTTCATATTTATATTATTATTTTTGTTAATTCTAATTGATAATTTTTGATAACTTCTTCATTACGTGAATATAGAATCTTAGTTCCATCACGTCGACTTTTTAATAACTCTAAATCCTTTAACACTTTTAAATGATGTGATGATAAATTCTGAGGGAGCTTAAGCTTGGGATGTATCTCACAAGCACACTTCTCCCCATCTTTTAAAAACGACAATATCGCCAACCTGTTGGGTTCAGCTAATGTATTTAAATATTTCTTTATATCTATTTTTTTGTTCATAATATATACTATATCAATGTATATTGATATAGTATACCTATCTGTAATTAAATGCAACACACAAAAGTTCGATTCCTATATGGGTTAACCCATTTTGTACAGAAAAAAGTCTTGTGTTACAAGACTTTCTATCGGGTCCGGTAGTCATAACGTTATTATAACTATACTATCGGATAAACAATATATGGAAGGATTATATAATAAATTGATGTTTATTAAGGCGTTGCAAAAAAGTAATTAAGTTCTTGCATTTTTATAATCTTGAAATTTTTTCTTTAAAATAAAACTAGGGGGAAAAGATTTTTCTGGTAATGTTTCTAGAAAACTCTTAAATTGTTCTGCTTCTTTTTTTATTTCAAAAAACTTGTTTTTTATTTCATTTATAGCTTGATTGAGCTCTTCTTCATTATTAGTTTTTAATTCAACTACAAATTTTTGTGTATCATTAGCATGAGTTGATAACACTAGTTTTTTTACCCTAAAACTTTCTTGTGGTATTTCATCACATATCCACTCTTTTCCTTTGAACCCATTATTATAGTGTCCTGCCAAAACACTGCTTATTTTCGGCTCCCGGACTGACAGATTTTTTGTTTCTATTTCAATAACAATACCACAGCCAGGAAGTTCAATTCTGTTACTTTTTCCATAACCACTATCATATTCCCGACACTGAATAGAATCTCTTGAACCAGAAGAGTAGTTGGTGGATTCAACCATAGTCAAATTATCAGACATATAAACACCTTTTTCGTTCCCGTCATTTCCACTAGTTTCAGTCGGTTTTATCTTATTTTTTATAAAATCAACTGACAATAAATCTGGACTAACAACAAAACCGCGATAAAGTTTTTCGGGGGTTCCTACTGTTTCTATTTTTTTAAATTCAAAACTTTCCATATAGAATAGATTATATCAGAAATGCATAAAACCTCTATATAAACTGTATAGATTGGAAAGAATGGAAACATTGTCCCCAGAACAGGAGATTATTATAAGTATATTATCCGACCAGAGTTATATGAAAGGGTTATATAATCAACTTTTATTTATTAAAGCGTTACAGAAAGAATATTAATTAAAGTTTTTATTCATTTCATTAATAAAATATTCTCTGGCTTCCATATTCTCTATTCTTCCAGCTACATAACTTTTATCCCAAACACGATTTTTAATTTGTTTATCTATCAGTTCTTTTTTATCAAATAATTCACCTATATCTATCAATACAACCTCACCATTATTATTAATCCCATAATTTCTAGTAATATTGAAACTTTTATCAATAAAATTAAGACTCATTAATTTTTTGTTTAATTCAATAAACTGATCTATAATTTTTTTAATCTCATCTGTATCTAAATTCTTAAATACATCATGTAGTGGAATAACTTTGTCCTGTTCGAAATCATATTTGTTGATAAATTTTGGGTTTGCCAACCATTCTTGTGGAACATTAACCCTTTTTAATATTTCAAAAGATTCATCTGCTTTTCTTTTGACCTCTTTTATAAAACTAGGAATTTCAAAAAATGAATCATTATTAAACGGGAATATTTCTCTAAAAATTACAAAATAAGCTCTAATCCAAGAGTGAAATTTTTTCAAAACTTTTCCGTTTTCTAGGTCATAGACTGTGTATTGCCACCCTTGTCCAATTTTTTTCATATTCAAATTATACCAGAAATATACAAAAATTCGATTCCTGTGTGGGTTAAGCCATTTTGCACACAAGAAAGTCTTGTTTTACAAGACTTTCTATCGGGTCCTCTCGGTAGGAATCTTCCTCTACGAGGACAGTATGCCTTTTGTACTTTTTTAAAATTAATTTAAAAAAAGACACAAAAGCCTTTCGCTTCCTACGCGCAAGCAAAGCAGTTTGCTTGCTCGAGAGGACAATAATAAAAACCCACAGTAAACTGGGGTTTTTATTATTGTCCTCTCGGTAGGAATCGAACCTACGACCATCTCCTTAAAAGGGAGCTGCTCTACCAACTGAGCTACGAGAGGATATTTAAATTTTAAACAAAACTATATCTTACTTACTATTCGGTTGACCCGCTACAACTAGCTACGAGAGGATATTTAAATTTTAAACACAAACAACACGATTTATCAAAAATACCATATATTGGCTTAAAAATCAATATTTTAAATAACTAATTAAAAAAGTTATCCACATAAAAATTTGTTTATTCAAATTTTTGTTATATAATGCATACAAGACACTTGAAATAATCTTTCCAACATTCACCTTATGTTATTGGGTACAAATATCGGGAAAGATATATAAATCATCATTAGTACATTATACTCACAAAATTATAGTGAGTTTCAAGAACTAAAAGGCTTGGAAGCTGGTTCTCAAATTATTGAGATTCAACTTCCAGGCCTTTTTTATTTTCCCCACACCCATATTGTCATCATTCTGGTTTTTCAATATATAAAACAATAATACTTGTAAATAGTTATAAAATATTTATTAATGATAAAAAATTTATCTGCAGAATAAAAAAGCAATGACAATATAGGTGTGGGGTTACTTACTGAGTGAAGATAAAATAAATTGTTCAAGCCCAATAGTAAAATCAATTTCTCCTAGGTGAGACCGATGATATAAAGAAACCAATTCTGATGAATTATTTTTTAGCTCATCTTTTGAAAATGATTTTGTCCCACTTAATATCATCATTTTTATTTTCCAAAAAATAATTCCCGAGATTTCCTCTGGTGAAACATTTCGAGATACAGCTTCACGATATGAAAACCACGCACCAATTTTATCGCGACGGGAATACGCATCAGCAATACGAAAAACGTTCATCTTACCTACTAGCTTTATACTATTTATCTTAAAATCCTCTACAATTCCATATTTTTTAAAATTTTTTAAATCAGTGACAAGTAGAGAATCTTCAAGAAAAACAAATATAGTTCGTGACTCTTTTAAAATAATTAAATCTTCTGGTTTAAATACTACAATTTCATTTTTAATAACATTTTCAACAACCACAACTGGAAATCCACCAAAAAGACTAACACTCGAAGCGTAATCAAAAAATTTTTCTTTAGTTATTTCTGCCTGAGGCACATGAATTAATAAATTGTTTTTTGACAACTTTTTTAAATAAATATTTTTCTTTTTATTATCATTTCCAGAGAGAATATAAATCATATCCAATTTTTTACTTTCTTTTTATAGTCTCGATAAGTCTCCCCGTATTTTCTTTCTAAAATCCTTTCTTGTTTTTTAACAAAAAATATTTTTGTTAAAAAACAAGCCATGATTATAAAAATAACTGAAAATAGTGAATTAATAACCAAAGCCAATCCCAATGTCATAATAAAAAGTCCAAAATGAGTAGGGTTACGAGAATATTTGTATGGACCTCGATAAAAAAAAGATTTATTTTTATGCTTTGGATTATTTTCATTATAATTACCAGATGTTGATTGAGCCCAATAAACAATCATTGAACCTAGAAATATTAAAATAACTCCAATGCTTTGATATGAATTATGAGTAAAAATATCAGCTGGAATAAATATGTCAAAAACTACTCCTAAAATGACAGAAAATAAAAAGATTAAATATGAGTGCGACAATAAAAAATGCACCCCTTGACCTTTTTGGTGAACCTCTTTATTTAAATTTTCTTTGTTTTCTTCCATATATTAATCCTACCACTTGAAAACAATTTTGACCACTATTTTAATTCCCCCCAAGTTTTCCCTGAATAAACAGATATTAAAAGAGGCACTTTTTCCTTGCCCTCTAAAAATTCATTAGGTATTGCTTCTTTCATGGCATTTTCAATAATCTTTGAAGCCTCTTTGTTTTTAGTCTTTTTTATTTCATAAACCAGTTCATCATGAACTTGTAAAACTAGTCTTGTCTCATTTATTAGGCCTGCCTTCCTTAGAGCTTCATCGGCTTTTTTCATTCCAATTTTTATAATATCAGCTGTGGCTGTCCCTTGAATGGGTGCATTGGTGGCCATTCGCTCCGCCATTGCTTTTATAAATGGAATAGGCGACTTTATCCCTGGAAAATATCTTTTCCTCCCAAAGAGAGTTTCTGTATATCCATTTTGCTTAGCAAAATTTTTTATACTTTCTAGATATTGAGCAATTGTTGGGAATTGAGCAAAATAATTGTCATAAAAAACCTGAGCCTCTTTCCGGTCTGTTCCAAGATTCTCTTTCAGTGCATTTACTCCCATTCCATATAAAATTCCAAAATTAATTACCTTGGCCCGACGTCTCATATCATGCGTGACTTCTTCCTCAGAAACATTAAAAACTTTCATGGCTACAGCCGAGTGAATATCTTGACCCTCATTAAAGGCTCTAATAAAATACGGATCTTGGGAAAGTAAGGCCGCCACCCGCAATTCAATTTGAGAATAATCAAATGAAACTAATTCATGTCCTTCGGGGGCAATAAAGGCATTTCTAATATTTTTTCCGCGTTCAGTCTTTATTGGAATGTTTTGTAGATTGGGATTATTTGAAGAAAATCGTCCAGTTGTAGTTCCCGCCTGAATAAAATTGGCATGAAGTCTTCCGTCTGACCCCACCTGAGATGGAATTGTATCAATATAAGTTGAAAGTAATTTTTGAATTTCTCTGTATTTTAAAATTTCAGCAACGACTGGATGCGCTTCTTTTAATTTTTCTAATTCGCTTTCTCTTGTTGAAATAGCTCCGCCGGCACTTTTTTTAATTCCTTTTGTTGAAAGACCTAACTGGGTGAAAAGAATTTCGCTAATTTGTTTAGGGGAGTTTATATTAAATTCAACACCAACACTTTTCCAAATATTTTTCTCAATTTGTTCTAAGTCTTTGTGGTACTCTTTTGATAATTTTTTTAAATAATTCACATTCACCAAGATGCCTATTTTTTCCATCCCATTAATAATTGGAATTATCGGAATTTCAATATTTTGATAAACATAATCCAAATTTTCTTTTTTAATATCTTTTTCAAGTAAATCAAAAGCCTCTTTAAACGAACTACTTCCCTTATAGTGCGAAACATCATCAATATCAGGATTAGTCATTTCAGAATTTAATAACCAATAGGCAATTTTTGCTTTTGCTATTTTTTCTTTATCTTCATTCGTAATTGTTTCTCTTGTTGTTTCTTTGTTCGTAATTCGTAATTCGTCATTCGTAATTATTTTCTCTCCTTCTAAGACATTTAAAAATCTATTCTGCAAACTTTTAAATTCTAGTTCTCGAAAAAAGATTGCCACTTTTTCTTTTTCAACTGTTTCTTTCCAGGTTTTTTCAGGTATTTTAAAAACAATAGGAGCGTCGAGTCTAATGGTGGCCAATGTTTTTGAAAAGATAGCTTCTTCTTCTCCCTCTTTCAATAAAGTCAATACTCTATCCGTAATGCCAAGTTTTTTTAAATCATCATTTTTATTTATGGCTTTATAAATATTTTCAATTGTGCCATATTTTGAAATTAAAATTGTAGCAGTTTTTTCGCCGATTCCTTTAATTCCAATAATATTATCAGAAGGATCTCCTCGAAGCCCCTTATAATCTGGTAAATATTTTGGACTAAAACCAAAACGTTCACTGACTTTTTTTTCATTATATAAAATAGTGTCATTGATACCCTTCTTTAAAGTATAAACTTGAACTTTTTCGTCTTTAACTAATTGAAGAGTATCCATATCTCCCGAAGCAATAATAATGTCCACGTCGGACATGGACATTTGTTTAGATATTGTCCCAAGTAAATCATCGGCTTCAAAACCTTCGTATTCATAAATTGGAATTGAAAAAGCTTTAAAAAAATCTCGAGCTCTAATCAACTGGGAAACTAAAGCCTCATCTGCTTTGGCCCTTCCTGCTTTATAATTATCATAAGCTTCGTGTCGAAAGGTTTTTTTAGGTAAATCAAAACAAGCCACAATATAATCAGGTTTTAAGTCTGTGATAATTTTAAACAACATCGTAGCTAAGCCATATATAGCACCAGTTGGCTCCCCTTTGGAATTCATAAACTCAGGCAAAGCATGATAAGCTCGATGAATAATAGCGTGAGAATCAAGTAAAACTAGTCTTTCTTTTGTCTTTTGTTTTTTGCTTTTGGATGATTTTTTGTCCATTTTTTAATTATAGCATTTTCTTACTTTTAAAAAACAAAAAAATCCTTAGTGGGTCTTAAGGATTTTAATATATAATTTCTCTTGTATTTTTATCTAAATGCTTAATTTTAACTTCAATTACCTCTTTTGGAATCAATTCTTTTATTAATTCTGGCCACTCAACAATAATAAGATTATTTTTGTCAGAAATTATTTGACTCCAATTTAGATGTTTTATCTCTTCTTTTTTCTCCATACGATAAGTATCAATATGAATCAATTCTTTAAATTTTTTATTTTTAATTTGATATTTTTTCATTATAACAAAAG
>CAZHIB010000002.1:5331-19716 GCA_964532365.1 uncultured Candidatus Saccharibacteria bacterium | reverse complement strand
GATTAAAACAATTAAAAAATTTTCAGTGTTTCTTTATCGTACCATAAAATCAACAATAATTGGACTTATAAACCTATACCAAGCCACACCAACACACGTACACAATTCGTGTATGTTTTTCCCTACATGCTCAGAGTATACAAAGCAATCCATCATAAAATATGGGATTTTAAAGGGTATTTTCTTAGGAATAAGAAGAATTTTGCGTTGCCATCCTTGGCAAAAAGATCATTTTGACCCAATTAAATAGTAATTAAAAATTAAGAATTAATAATTAAAGAAGATCTTTGGAATCTTTGGAAGTCGGACTTCCAAACTTCCAAAGATTTCAAAAAAGCAAGAAAGGAGCTATTTTGAAATTTTGCCATTTTAGGATACAATAGAAAAATGTCAGCTTTATGGAATAGTATTTTCTACCAACCAATCTATAATATATTAATATTTATAATAGATCACATCACTTTTGGTGATGTGGGTTTTGCTATTATACTGGTAACAATTATTGTTAAATTGGCCCTTTCTCCCCTAACTCGAAAATCCATTAAAAGCCAAATATTAATGAAGAAAATGGAGCCCGAGCTTAAGCAGATCAAGAAAGACTTCCCAAACAAAGAAGAGCAAGCCAAAAAAACATTTGAATTATATAAAAAATATGGCACAAACCCATTTTCTGGCTGTTTAGTTGTTTTGCTTCAATTGCCAGTTATTTTTGCTTTATATTATGTATTTTTTAAGGGTTTAACAATTGATTCAAGCCTTATATATTCATTTATTCAAGTTCCAACTAGTATTCAAACAAACTTTTTAGGACTAATTGAAATGGCAGACAAAAGTATTGTTTTAGGCTTACTTGCTGGTTTTACTCAGTTTATTCAAGGTTATTTATCTGCTCCAATTAAAAATAAATTAGAAGTGGTCAAATCGGCCGAAGTAAATGAGCCAAAAACTTTCCAAGAACAACTGTCAGACAGTATGCAAATGAACATAAGATACGTTCTCCCTGTTTTTATTGCTTTCATTGCTTGGAAGATATCAGCGGCGGTGGCTCTTTATTGGGTTGTTAGTAATATATTTACCATAGCCCAAGAGTGGTATATTCGCCGAAAATTATCAAAGAAATCGATTTAATATTATGATGAATAAAGAAAAGATAAAAGAATCAGTTGAAGAAATATTTAAACACATTGGGTGTACTCTTTCTAAATGTGAATTTTCTGAGGAAGGTGGAATACTTTGGTGTATGGTTGAAACACCTGATTCTGGTTTTATTATTGGCAGAGATGGAGAAACCCTCCGTTCCCTAAATCATCTTATTCAAAAAATTGTTGAGAAAGATTATACAGACGAGAAAAGACAAAGTCTTTTTGTTGATATTAATGGTTATCAGCAGAAAAGGTTTGAGAATTTAAAAAATATAGCTCATATGATGGCTGAGCGAGCTCGATATTTTAAGAGTAATATTGAAATTGATCCAATGCCATCTTATGAAAGAAGAATCATTCATATGTTTTTAGAAGGAGCTAAAAACATTAAAACAGAATCAGATGGCTATGGTCCGAACCGAAGAGTGGTGATTAAATATGTAGAGGATAATTAAAAATTACGAATTAAGGAATCAAAGAATGCCTGAAACAAAGTTTCAGGCATTCTTGTTATTCATTTGAAATTCGTAATTCTTAATTCGTAATTATTTCAACTTCAACCCCCACAATGTATAATCTTTTTTATTTGTGAAGAATAAATTATTTTCTGTTTTATCCAAGAAAAGAGAGGTTGCATCGACAGGTATTTCATTTGATGAGTTGGCAATTGTAATCTTATCCCCTGTTTGGGTGTTGATCTTAGTAAAATAATCATCAAAAGAAATAAGTCCTTGATACCAAGAATCTGGATATTGATTACCGGTGATTAAATTTGGAAGAGCACAATAAACACTAATATTGTCTGTGCTCCAAACACACTTTTCAGGTAGACCAAATAAGTTTAAGTTTTTTGTTGTATTATTATTAATATCAAAAACTGCTAGCTCGGGGCCTTTTGCGGTTGACGCCCCATATAAAATAAGTGTACCGCTTTTATTAACTAAAGTAGTTAAACCAGGCACTCCTCCAAACACCTTAGACAAGGTTTTATTTGTGGTATTTAGCAAGAAAATGCTTCCATTTACTATATAAGAAGGTTTGGTGGTCAAATAAATTCCCTTATTGTTTGTCCATTCAGGCAACCACTCTGTAAAAGGAGAAACAAAAACACTGTCTCTTTTTGTCTCACCAAAAGTACCAATTGTTCCATTTGAACCGTTTTCATTTTTTACTAAATAAAAGAATTTATCTTTTTCGGGTGATAGACTTAAGTTTATGATATTTTGAGGAAGAAATTCACCTTGAGGTGCCCCAAGTGTGGCCATAAAAGAACTTATAACTTTGTCATTGGAAAGGTAACGATAAATAACAGAGTTACCACTCTTATCAAAAAGAGCTTCATGGATGCCCGGGATTGTTGAGTTTGATATTTTTTCTTTAGATTTTGTATCTAAAAACATTTTGTAAATATGACCATTCTTTTTTTCGACATATCTAACAGACGGAGCAATTTCGGTTGTCCTTATTTCAGGAGTGACGGTAGTTGTTTTTGTAAAATATGGAGCAGTTTCCGCATCAATTATACCTGTGACGGTTAAATTGTTTTTTGTTTGAAATTCTTTAATAGCGGCTATCGCCAATTTACCAAAAACTCCATCAATTACAAGTGGCTTCGCAAGAGATAATTCATTGTTTAATATTTTCTGAATTTCCATTTTGCCGGCTTTTGTACTTGCGTCGACAACAGTGCTAATTTCTTGTGGAAGAGTATTTACTCCCCCTGTATTTTCTATTGGTCTTATATCTTCCAAAAAGGTGGCACCAGCGATCGCAAAATCAGTTATTTGGTAAAAGGCTGAAACTTGATCATCTCCTACGCTAGGCTGATTTAAATCAGGATTATAAATACCTGGTTCTTCTCCATTATTAACCACCCCACCAGTTCCAAAGGGATTAAAGTCTTGATACCAAGGAGTTTCCCCGGCATTATTAACTGTTTTATTTCTGTTTACCCAAAGATAAACACCAAGGATAATTATTCCGGTAATGACAAACGTTGTTATAAAAATGATTATTTTTTTTGACATATAATTATAGTTTGCTTGTTCTAACCACATACTTTATTCTATTTTTGTATTTTTCAACTGAAAATTGACCATAAGCTCCACCTTGCTTTCTCCCCTCTTTTCCTCCATGAGAATCAGCAAGTAAGCCACCACCTATATAAATCATCACATGTCCAAACTCTTCTCCATTTTCTGCTTTCCATCCAACAAGATCGCCCACCTGTAATGCTATGTTATTTATTGAAGTATTTGTTATTGAGTTTGGACTACTGACTTTTTCAGCTTTTGTTCCACTAAAAATTGTCCAAGTTCCTCCATTTACACTATTTTTATTAATACCAGCACACTGTAAGGCAGCATTCACAAAACCAGAACAATCATATTTAATGGTCCCCCCCGGACCTTTTGTTCCCTTTGCACCCATTTGATATGTCATCTTGCCGTTAAAACTTTTTGCAACATTTGTTAAAACAGGAAAACCACCAGTTTTATTGCAAGTAATTCCAACGCTCGATGGTTCTATGGTTCCACTCGATCCCATTGTAACAGGAGCATCTGTATCACCTTCTATCTCCGCGGTTACCTGTTTAATATTTAGCCCTCCCCCACCAAGAAGTTCAGGGTTGATAGTGTTTAATAGTGCAAAAGCTCCAAGGGCAATTATTAAACCAAGAATTGCTTTTGTTATCCTCTCTTTAGCTTGGGTTTTGCCGAAAACTGATTCATCGCCCATATATTGAATTCCACCAATAACAATCATAATGACAGCCAAAACTCCACACAAACCAATAGCAATTAAAAATATAACATTAAAATATTCTCCAATATTATCAGGAGCAACCCTAAACTCTCCAATTGGAGCTAAAAGAGTGTAAACATCTGATTTGTTTGTTGTGGTGTTTGTCTGTGGTGTAAAGTTTATTACATCGCCCTGTGATTGTGTGTCTCCTGTCGTATTTTTGTAAACAGCATGTAAAACAGGCTTCATATTTATAGTAAAACTAATACTATAAATTTGATTATCCTCGAGAATAAAATCCGTATTTATTTCTGCTTTATTATCTTTTAATTTCCCTGCTGTTTCTTGGTGATATAAATTGGAACCATCAGCAGTAACATTACCAGTATAAATTTTCATCCAAATGTCAGAATTTTCAACCCCTCCTGTGGTTGTAATAGAAAAACGCCAATCCCATTTATTTGTTTGACTATTTTTTTCTGCTCCTATTCTTTCTAGTGTTATTGTTTCGCCCGCAGCAACTATTGTTTGTTTGTTTACAAAAAAAGAAAAAACAAAGATTAGCAAAAATAATAGTAAATAAATATTCTTTTTCATATTAAATGTTTAACTTCAATGAATTGCTAATTTTCTGAAATAACTCTTTCGTGTTTTCAATTGATAAACCAATTGTGGCATACCCCCCACGGGAAGTTGGCCTTATTGTTAACTCTGTCTTTTTTGATGGAGTTTGAATGTTCTCACCATTTATTTTCCAATTAAAAATAAAATTATTTTCTTTACCAGAAAAAGAAGTAAAAAAAGGTTCAGCCACAATAGTCATTTCGTCTTCACTTAAGATTGCCTCTTTTTCAAGAGCCATATTATAAAGAGTTCCTTCGGTTGGTGATTTTTTATAAAAAATTAATTTTGGATCATACATGGGTATTGTTATTGTTTTTTCAGCACCAAAGTTTCCAGCCACCGCAGAAGATATAACAGTTATTTCACTTTTTTCCTCAAACAAACTATTTTTGAAAACATACGAGTTTTTATTGTAACCTGAGGCCTCTAAATTTGTTTCCCCGCTATTTTTCCATGTATATGTAATACTTCCACTCCCTGCCCCAATTGTTTTTGTGTTAGGAATAGCAACAGCCTTAATCAGACTTCCACTGACAGGCAGGGTTTTACCTTTATAAAAGGGAGGAGTGTATCCACTCATAGATTCCCACATTATTTCAATTTCTGTTGGGATAATACTTATTCTTTTTGTGATGGTATTTACTGAGCCAGAGGGTTGAATACTAATGTCTATCGTTGTAAGAGTTTCTGCCCCTTCTGTTTTAAAAGTATAAGAAGTTTTGCCAATACCCGAAAGGACAGTTCCAGCTTTTGTTTGCCAGGTAATGATAGCTTTGTTTAAGTCGGTCGCATAACTAGAAAGATTAATAGTCACATCTTGATAGGGCCCTGGATTATTGGGAGATGTTTCTACACTTATTTCCCCGTCCTGAATACTTATTTGATTTTCAGCAAAGGAAACAAGAGGATAAATTGTTCCTAGAATTAAAAAACTTATTAAAAATAATCTTATAATTTTAGATTTCACTTTATTCATTATATAATAACCCGATTAACTAAACAACCTATAAATACTCAATTAATTACTGCTACTATTTGAAGACAATAATTCAGCCTTGGCTTTTTTAATTGCCAATATTTGAGAAGGATCCGAGGTGATGATTTGATCTTCGGTATATGAGGCGATTGTCTTAATGGCCACGTGTTTTAAGCCAGCAAAAAAGATTCCTTCCCCTACTCCAGCTTCAAGCAGTAAGTATTTTTCTTCATCTGTTAAATTAAATGTTTTTTGTAAGACATCAACTGTTGAAGGAGATTGTTTTAATAGTAATTGGATTGAAGAGTTTGTCACAATTGGAATACCATAAGGACTTCTCATAAAGTCTCCCACGTCTTGAGTGATTGTGGCTAACCCTAAATAATATTTTCGTCCTCTTTTGGCAATTGAATATAAAAATGAAGCTGTATCTTCTGATTTCATCATCCACCAAGCCTCGTCAACCACCAAAAGTCTCTTTTTAATATTTTTTCTAATCGCATTCCAGATATAGTGAGTAATTATATACATGGCTACAGGCTTTAATTCATCTTCCATGTCTCGGACAGAAAAAACAATAAATTTCCTATTAATATCAACATTTGAGGGTTGATTTAAGAAAGAAGCCCAAGAGCCATGAGTGTATTTAACTAGTCTTTGCATTAAGGATTCACTTCCCTCCATTCCAGAAAGCACCACCTCAAAGTCTGATAACATTGGCGGTTCAATGTTTGTAAAATCAGATTCAGAAGTAATATCTTTCAAGGCATAAGTTTCAGTAATGGCTGTATCAATAATAGAATCCTCTTCGGGGGTTAGGCCACCAAGCATTATTCTAAACAAACCGACTAAATTAATAGTATTGGCGCGCAGGACATCAGCCCCAGTTTCTTCGCCGGTTGGAATCGGTAAATCAAAGGGGTTAATATGGTGTTCCGAAGAAAGGGCAATATTGAAATATCTTCCCCCAACGGCTTCAGCCAAATATTCATATTCTCGCTCTGGGTCGATAACAATGACTTCCGTGTCAAACATTAAGGTTCTAAGAATTTCTAATTTTGTGGCATAAGATTTACCAGCGCCAGATGTTGCAAAAGTTATTGAATTATAGTTTGGAAGAGAAAAGCGATCAAAAAGAATTAAACTTGAATTGTGACGATTGATCCCATAAAGAATTCCCTTATCTTCAGTGAGGTCAAAGGAGACAAATGGAAAAATACTCGAAAGTGGTTCAGTATTTAATTTTTGGTGAATTCCAAGGATGTCTGTGCCAAGTGGAATAACACTTTTAAACCCTTCGTTTTGCTGGAAAAGGGCTGGCTTTAAATAAATAAGTTTTGACTCAAGGAGAGATTTGATTTCATTTTCAATTTTAAATAGATCATTATCATTTTCAGCATAAACCGTAATATAAAGGCCAACATTAAACATTTTTTCTTGAGCCTGCATTAGATTATCTCGTAAATCTTCAATATCACGATATGCCGTATCAAGCATTGGGTCACGAACAAGACCTTTTGATTCACGAATAGATATCTGACTTTGAACTTCCGCTACTTTTTTTTGAAAAGATCTTAAAATCTCCGCTGTCTCAATTGGATGGATAAAAATAGAAACATCAAAAACTTTATCAAGGTTAATAATTGGGGAGAACCAATTATCACTTAAGTAACGAGGATAAGAAATAACAAAAAAAGTTCTAGCAATTTTATCACCTAGGTTTAAAGACCTGGGAGTTATTTGAAGGGCGGAAGGAGCAATGATGTCTTGAATTTCTAAGTTGGCAGCTTTATACATTTCACTTGGTAAAACAGGCATAACCATACCACTTGCAGTAGTTTTTCCTTTATTTTTTCCTAAAAATGATGAAAATAATCCCATATAATTTATTGTAATTTAATTCCCTGACTAATGTCGCCTGGGTTAAATGTTTTATAAAAAAGTTCGACAACTTGGTCTGTCTCCAATTGTGTTGTCCTGATTCCAATTCGGCCAAGTCCACTTATTATGACTCCAACTCTTTGATCAAGCTGAGTTCTTTTTTCTTCAAAAGAGGCCAAATCAATCGCTTTTTTAGTCTCAGCAGCTTGTTTTTTGGGCGTCCCCCCTCCAAGTAAGCCTTCAACTATTTGACTACTGTTTTTTATAACCGCTGGGCTATATGGGACGACAATAAAAAAACTTTTTGTCATAATGTTTACCTCGTCCGTAAAAGATTTTATGAAATCAATATATTCTTTTGTTTGAATTTTTAAAAGTGGTTCGACTTGGGCTTTTAATCGTTCTTCGAGCATTAAAAGATAGTGTCTAATATCAAGCCGGCGAGACTGCATCGATATTTGAACAGGAAAATCAAGACCATTTAGAAAATTTTGAAATTCATTTATTATTGCCGTTTGCTCATCTGAGGATTTTAAAGAAAGGTTTAAAGAAGAAGCAAGAAGTATTGCCCGAAGACCACCGTCTTTTAAAACAATGATACCGTTTCTAACCTCTTTAATTGGAACAAATTCTTGTGAACTTTTAGCGCTGATCATATTTATAATTAATTACGAATTAATAATTACGAATTAAAAACTAATACTATTATATCATAATTAAGAATCCTTTCCTCTTTTTAATTTCTTGTTCGTTATTTCAATTACCTTCCCCTGCTACATTCGTAATTCGTAATTGATAAAAACAATTTAAGGATTGTTTTTATCTTTGACATCTAAATTCCACGATAAATCTTTTAATTTATTCTCAGCCGTCATGGGAATAACTGAAGTTACGGTCGGAGCAACATTTTCCTCTGCTTTTTCTTGTCCAGGTTTTATTAATCTTTGTTTCCAAATAAACAATTTACTTGAAATTAAATAATTAAAACCAGCTTCAAGGTAGAAAATGAAAGGTTTTTCGTTTATTTTATAAAAGACAAGCAGGAGTGATAGTCCAGCTACTGGTAATATTAAAAAAATAGCGATCCAAAGAGGTAATAATTTATATATGATAAAAATTAATCCTCCCCCACCAGCCAAATAAACAAACTGTCGGAAGGTAAAAGGCCCGAACAGTTTATCCTCAACATCTATAAATTGTGGAACTTTGAATTGCATTTTTAGAATAATTACGAATTAATAATTACGAATTAGTAAGACTTAGGATTTAGAAGTTTTTTGAATAGACCCGATTATTCTTAATATCTCCTCACAGTCGTTTATAAGTGTATCAGATTGTTGTTTATTTAGAAAATTACTATCGGTTAATAGGTGTAGCCAGTAAAGTGTTTCCCTTGCTTCTTTGTATGAAATACTTATCTTTGAAATGAAATCGTTTTTTGATTGAGCTCCAATAGCTTCTTCGATATTTGCCCCAATAGACGTTCCTGATCGTATAAGTTGCTTAGAAAGTATAAATTCTTTTTTCTCTTTAGTTAATTCTTGGTATATTTTTATAATTTTAAGACTAAAATTATAACTTTTTTCTCTTATAACATTATTTGATTTCATTCTAAATTAATTTTCTCTCTTAATTCATTCGTAATTCGTAATTATTAATTCGTAATTAACTAAATCTCTTCCCTATAAGGATCTTTTGTTTTAGAATAATCAGAAACAGTATGTTCACTCACCACCATTGGTCCCTTCAATTTATCCTCAAAAACATCTGACTTTTTTTCTTGAACTGGATTTTTGTTTTGAGTTGATATTTCTGTATTGGTAATTGGTAATTCGTCATTCGTCATTGATTTCGCATACGGTGGTTTTGGCACTTCATCTTCTATATTTTCATTCGTAATTCGTAATTCGTCATTCGTAATTGCATCTTTACTTTCTTCTGGTATTTTAATGTTCTGTCTTTTCAGTATTTTTTCTAATTCACTTTGAATTTTTTTGAAGATTAATTTATCCATTTCTTCTAATAACGAACTTACTTCTTCTTTTGTTAACATCATCCGATTTTCTAATTCTGTTTGATAAACTTCTGGGTTTAAAATTCCACACAATAAAAGCTCGGTTTCCGTTTCTAGGGTGTCTAATTGGTCTTGATTATATTTTCCGGCCATTTCAAGGATTGTTAATTTCCAATTGACACTATCAATAGCCTGTCTACTCTCTGGAGATAAGTTTTTTCTAGATTCATCTATTAAAATTTGTAATTCATCTTTTTCCATATTGTTTATTTAATTACTTCCTCTCTTGAGGTAAATTTGCAAGTATTTCTCTCGCTGCTTGTTCATTAGCAGCTTTTGTTTCTTGACCGAAGGAGACAATTCTATTTATTGTGTTTCCCCAACTGCTTTGTATTGATTGAGCATAATTTTTAAGAACTCTATTCTGAGTATTTGCTAAATCGTTTTTATGCTTCATCAGTTCTTTTTCGGCATCTCTTAGTTCTGTTGATATATTATATAATTCGTACTCAGCATCTTTAAGTTCTTTTTCGGCATCTTTAATTGGTTTTTTAATATTAGATATTTGGTTAATTTTATAATCTCTTTCGGCTCTTTTCATGTCAGCAGCGAGGGTGTTTGATTGTCCTTTGTCTTTAAGGTCTTGTAATTCTCTTTCAATCTTTTTGAGTTCTCCTTCTGCAGTTTCGACATCTCTTTCTATTTTAGGATCAGCTTTTATAGCATTAAGTTTTTCATTTTTAATATTAACTTTTTGTTTTTCTGGTGAATTTTCTATTTTTTGTTTTTCTTCATTTATTTTTGCCTCATAATCTAATATTTTATTCTTTTCATCAGATGAAGTAATATTTTTTAACTCCTCTGCTCTTTTCTTTCTATTTTCTATTTGGTCGGCTTTATATTTAGTAAAGCCTCCTTCTTTAGCCTTGCCAATGTTTTTTAGTCCAGTATCAGATAGTCCTTTACCGGCAATTTTTATTCCACGAAGGTCCATACTTCCCTTGCCTACCGCACTTCCTGCGCTTCTGGTTTGTTTGGCTACCCATCCACCAAAACCCCCTTTCGCCTCAGCGTTAGCTAGCCACTTTTTATTTGCAACAGAACTTCCTGCTCTGCCCAATGTTCCTCTCATTGCCATTGAGGCCCCACCAAGGGCTACTCCACCTGCGACACCAAGAGCCATACCGCCATATTTTTTCATACCATCTGTTATCATTGAGCCCATTGTTCCTGACATTTTTTTAGCAATGTCTTTAGCTTTCATTAACAAAACCATTATAAAAATAAATGGAACAACAATAGAAATAACAAAAGTTAAACCATCTGTTCCCTTGTTTGATTTAATTAAACTTAGGCCGGTTTCTAGGAATGCAATAATAATATACATAAAGAAAATAAAAACAGGAGCAAGAAATGCTAATTTAATAGTTTCCGGCCACCATTTTTTCCAACCAACCATTTCCATATCTTGCAAAGAAGGAACAGTGTAGCTGAAAAAGACAAAAGGAGATAGGATCATGGCAATCCAGAGACCTATTACTCTTCCAACAAAGATTAGCCCGACAGACATAAAAACAATAATTCCCACAATATTCACCGCTGCTGCTAATATTGTGATTAAAATAAATGAAGCAATACTTAAGTTTGCTTCCCCTTCCTTGTCGGTACTCTGTCCTCCCTTATCTGTTATTCCTAGTGAACTGGTTCCATTTATAATTAAATTTTGAGGATTAACTTTATTAACAATAGCGGCTGACAGAGGAATTTCTCCATTTGGTCCAACCTTTAATCCTGGAGTGGCATTAGTAACACCGTTTTTTGCATTATCACCCTGTGTGATTTTAATTGCATCAGATGTATAAAAAACTCGAGCTAAAATATTTGAAGCGTCAACAATAACTTGTGTTGCAAATAAACTAAAATTTATTAAGAGTCCAATGATTACTACATTAATAATCATTTCTTTCGTTTTAACACTGTTTAAATTTAAAATAGTTCCAAAAGCTATATAGAGAAGTATAAAAATAAAAAACATATTACAAAAATCTCTAATTAATCCCCAGCCTTCAACAACAAAAGGAGAACGATAAGAACTGTCTTGAATAGAATAGTGAAAAGTAAAATCAAAAAAAGTTCCGGCTAAGGCAAAGATATAAGAAGTCGGAACAAACAGTACATAATAAAAACCTTGGGCGACACAACCCATAACACTTCCACTAGGATCTAAGGGAAGTATGCTGCAGCCCGGCATTATAGAAGCATTTTTTCCAGCCCCAATTTCTGTTTCCCCTGATCCTATTTGTCCTGTATATCCTTGTTCAACAGTTGCAGTTGTAAAAACAACTGATTTTATAGGAAAATAATCTGGGTCATTTTCACTTAAAGGGTCTTCTCCTTCATTATTTGAAGCAAAAGAAATAGTGATGTCTCCAGCAATAGCTTGATAATAAAGAGTTGCTGTATATTCTTTTCCTGGGGATAAAACAGACAAACCATTAACAGGAATTAATGGGCTAGCGGCTGTTCCTATTTGGAGGTCTTTTTTTATGAAAACAAGCATTTCTGCATCATCTCTCATATTGCTATAAGGATACGGGAACATATTTGACATAAGATTATAATATCCAGTTTTACCTGTTTCAGTTTCTTTAAAATGAACAATAAAATCTTTATCTTTAAAGACGGAAGGGGTCATAAATGATCCAATATCTGTTCTTTGCCAAACAGATGAAGGATCTTGGTATTCTTCAATTCCAGTATTAATTTTTATATAAATATCAACATAAGCAGTACTTGTCTCAGGGTGTACTGTTGTCGCATTAATTTTAAGTTCACTAGAATTAAAAGCATTTTTAAATCCATCTAGTGTGTTCCATTCATTAAAACCTGAATCAGGAACCACCCCAGCTTCTGCTTTATTTATTTGTATTTCTAAATTACTATTTACCCCGTTTCCAATCGTAAAAGGCGCAAAGATTTGCAAGATGACTGTCAGTATTAAAATATATGGTAAAAATTTTTTCATTCGATTTAATTTTACTTCCTACTTGCTACTTTCTAATTATTTATTCTTCTTGCTTTTTCAATCCCGTTAGAAGCAGGTCGTGACTACACGATTGTATCTTCTAATCGAGACTACCAAATATTAAGCAATAACTCCACTTCTCTAAAATGGGTTCCAGGGTTCCATTTACATCCCTCAACTAAGGCAGTTGTATGATTAACGTTTATGGGATTATTTTCTGTTGAAAATTCTAATGGATATTGTGCAGCAAGTTCTCCAAGGGGGTCAAATCTTCGAGGGTGATAAAAATCATAACACGTTGGTGGCAATGTAAACAATTGATCACAATCCCCTCCCGTTCTTGTTGTTCCAGAATAGTATCCAGACATATACTTACAATCAACTAGCCCATTATCAAAGTATCGGTTTTCAGGATTTTTTTCTTTTCCTTTATACCAAGGATTTCCAAAGCGATGTAGCCCAACTTCATAATTACCAGTGATGGGGTTTAAATTGCCAGCGCCTTGAAGAAATTCTCCTTGTGGTTTCCATACAGGAGCTGATACCCATTTAGGATTTCCAGTTTGTTGATAACATTGATTAGTTAAAGTAGTTAACTCTCCAATAAATTGTTTATATCTTTCTATTTCATCATAGACGATACTAATATCATCTTCTGTTTTAAGATTTGGAGCAAGAAGATAGAATTTTCGAAGAAGTTCAGCCAACTCAGATTTTTCTTGGTCAGTAAATACTAATGGATTTTGTTGGACGGCCAAACAAATATTTTCTTTTATTTGAGTATTTGGATCAACGGGCGGAGTTAATTCAGAATCGTGTTCAGCGATATAATCTTTTGTGATGTCTCCTCCGAGATGACAAGCTGGATCATTTATATCAATTAAATTATCTCCATCATTATCGATACTATCATTACATTCAGATAAAGCACTAGGGGCTCTTGACTCATTATTATGACTTGGAATATAAGCCTTGGTTAAATCTCCATCAAGATGACAGCCTGGGTCTAAATCATCGATCAACTGATCGCGGTCGTTGTCTATATTGTCACTGCATTGTGGTAGTTCACCAGGCGGTGGAAGAGAAGTAGTAGAATTAATCGCTGTCCAAGGACCGCAATTATTATCTTCATTTGTTTCTACAATAACCCCCGTACTATTTATTGAGCTTTTGTCGGCACACACTCGAACATAATATTTTCCGGGTATATTGAAATTATAGGAAGTCGTTATTAATCGTGTTTGCCCAGCATCAATTTTAGGAGTTACTACAGCAAGTTCAACATTAATAATAACTCTCGCATCTCCGGTTGTGGCTGCTTTTACGATTGAAACCCAAGTTTCCTTTTTAAATATTTTTGATAGTATTTTATTGAATTTTGATTTTGAAATAATATTATTGTTTCCACCCAGTTCAGTTTCCCCCATGTTTTGATTTGTAATATTGAAAAAGCTTGAGAAGTTGGTAATCGTACTGCCCTCCCCAATGTTTGAAATTGGAGCAGAAATAGTTGTTTGAGCTCCAGACAAAACACTTGTTGGACTTACCGTACCGGCAGTTAAGTCAGGAATTTTTTCTTCTTCAAAAATTGTACAAAGTGGTGGATTGTTTGCTCCGTTTGCACAAGCAGGATCAACTTCACTATTATGATTTGGTAAGTATACCCCTTCTAATGTCCCTCCGACATGACAGGCTGGGTCAGCCTCATCAATTAGTCCATCAAGGTCATTATCTATTTCGTCGTTACATTGTCTAATAGGCTCCCATCCACCTCCTAATGGATTACTTGATTCAGAATAATGGTTTGGTAAATATGCTCCAGCTAGCGTTCCTCCGACATGACAATTTGGATCATTGATATCAACTTGCCCATCACTATCATTATCTCTCGTGTCGCTACACTGTGGAGTAAAATCAAAACCCCCACCTCCTAATGGATTACTTGATTCAGAATAATGGTTTGGTAAATATGCTCCAG
>CAZHIB010000002.1:0-5231 GCA_964532365.1 uncultured Candidatus Saccharibacteria bacterium | reverse complement strand
CTAGCGTTCCTCCGACATGACAATTTGGATCATTGATATCAACTTGCCCGTCTCCGTCATTGTCTATCGTGTCGCTACATTGTGGGTTATAACTACCACTTCCTCCAGGCGGAACCCAGACTCCTACGTTTGGATTAAATACCCAACCACCAAATCCATTTGGATCAAATATCCAAATTCCTAAATTATTATCAAAACTCCATCCACCCGATGGGACGTTTGGTTCATTTTCAAATAAATTATTTAAAAAGTTTGAAAAAGTATTCCAGAAATTATTTGTCCCCCCGTTGTATATATAAACTTCTCCCAGCTCACCGCTTAAAAAATCATGACCGGCAAAACCATAAATATTACTATTACGTTCAGCTTTTACTACTATCGGATTATTGTTGGCATCTTTTCCAGCTAAAGTTAAATTGTCTCCAGCTTTGATGTCTTCTCCCGCTTGGGCCACAATTTTTTCGGAATTTTCATCTATTGATTTAAGATTTTTTGAGTTGACAGAAGGGACAAGAGGCGAAAATATTTTTGTAATAGTTCCAGAAGTTTTTTCTCCAAATCTTTCCCTGTTTTTATAGACTAAAAATCCAATTATCAAAAGAAGAATAATGGTAATTATTGCAATGATGAGAGCTTTACTTTTTCTTGGATTATTTTCCATAATATTTTTTAATTTAATGTGTACCACTGACAATTATAAGTTGTCAAAATATTGATACCCCCTTGCATCCCTTCTCTGGTGTATGATGATCCGTTACAATTATTTTGACTTGAATAAGAATTACATTCATCTCCAGATCCTGGGTCATTATAAGGATTTGGGCTTATTGAAGTTTCAGATTCAGCACAAATGCCGTTTGTGTTGTTTCCAGTATTACCCCCTGTTTTTCCACCAGTGTTTCCTCCAGTATAACCAGCACAATCTGGATCTTTCATGTCAACTAGTCCGTCTAAGTCGTTATCAATACCATCATTACATCTTTCTCCGCCCCCTGTGTTGATAATATCACCATAGTCGTAATACAATATGTCTTCTTCGGCCAAACAAGAAGCGTATTTTATTTTATATTGTGCTTCAGTGATAGTTTTACTTTCACAAATTTGTTTTTTGGCACTACAAAGCTGACCCCTTTCTCCAATTCGAGCTATTTCTTGTGGAGTTAAGCCAAAACCTGTTGACATGCATTTAGTATAATTATTATTACATTCTCTAATTGTTTCTTCATTTAGAATTTTAACTAAATTTTCATCACGACGATCTTGAGCGATTTTTATTATCTTACTGACTTCTGCCTTAATAGCATTAAGTTTGCTGATACTTGTATTTGCTTGAGTAATAGCATTTTTGTAGTCTTCGGTTATTTCTTTAATATTTTGGTCGTAAGATAAAATATCTTTTGTTATATTAAGTCCTTCTTCTGCCATTGGAAGATAAGAAGGATTTGGGATGCGTTCATTTGAATTTTCTGTCTCATAGAATTCTTTTTGCAAAAAACCATCTTTACCATAAAGTTTATTAAACATTTCAGTCGCAACTTTATAATAGTTATTAAAATCAACATTTATTTTATTAATTAGAGAGGATATTTTGGCTTGATGTCCAGGGGCATCGTTTTTTGCGTCTACATTTCTTTTATTTGCTAGAATATTTAATTCACCAAAATAAGCTGGGGTTGAAATTACTTTGTTCCAGACATCTATATTGTTCCACTTAAAAATATTTTTATAATTATTATATTCAGAAGAATTTATTCCGCCTATTTTAAAATTGACCTTATCTCTTTCCAGCCACCCCCCAACTTGATAGTCAGAACTCAATGTGCTTGAATATTCTTGGAATAAAGATTGGGCATCTGATGAATTAGCTTGCCAGTTTGGATTTGGTCCTGGTATGCAATAATCAAGTTCACCCATTTTAGGCATAATATTAGGCAAAAGAGAAAGAAGTTCTTTTGCTGCGACGATATAATCATTTTGAATTTGGATAACACCTCTTTTTTCTATGGGGTTTGTTTTTATGGTTTTACCATCTCTGACAATATCTTTTTTCCAATTTTGCCAATTTTTCCCATCCCAAAATGCTCTGTCCCCAACTGCCCAACCACTATAGCCTTCATTGAAAAGTTTTGTATTTCCTGCAACTGTTACGGTATAATATGAATTCGGTAGATATTTTCCATCATCTCCAACTGGACCAACTCCTACATATAATTTAGGACTATTGTTTTTTGCATCCCAATTACCCAATGATTCATTTTTATAATTATATATATATGTATTACCTAGATCACGAGTTAAATCAAATGAACCATTTCTGTATCCGCTACCACTACTAAAAGACCCACCCTCAAAGTCATTTGTATAGCCAGAGCCAATACCCATATTATTGTTTGCAACACCATTTAAAGTATATTGATATTTTTCTGAAGATAAACTAGATAGACCTTGATTTTGTAATTTAGAAACTAAAGCCGAAAACAAAGAATTAAGAGAATCATTTATTGAGTCAGCTAATTCTAATTGTCTTTCTGGTGAATTAACATAATAAGAGAGTTTTTCTTTAATGATACTTCCTGGGGTGACTATTTCATCTTTAATACAAATACTATTTGGATAGTTACTTGGTTTTGAGGTGGCCGTTTTTATATTGTCGTACTGGTCATAAACAGCTGCATTTTCATTGTCATACAATTCCCAAAGGACACATTTTTTTTGACTAAGAAAACCATTGTTTTGATATAGTTCATCTTTTTTTTCTTGAGATTGCTCGGCTATTCTGTCGGCTAAATATTGACTAGCTTGCATGGTAAAACCAAGGGGATTGTTTTGGTCCCTTTGAGTCAGGGCCAACCAGCCATTCCACCCTCCAGTTGAAAAATCATTGGCAAAAGTATTATTAGCATGCTGAGCTTTTTCTAGGGCTGTTCGATTGTCTGGTTCACTTGAATAATAGGAATCTTTGTCGGTAATAAAATAAGCTAAATCAGAAGTTAAAGAGTCAAGAAAGTTTGTGGCTCCATATTTTCTGGCTCCTGTATTGTAGCCCCTTATCATTGAACTAGAAAAACTACTGCCGTATGGATAAGCCTTGTTTGTATTTCCAAGTTGACTTATTCCTTTTTCTAAAATATTTCTTTCTATACTATTGGTTAAAGATGTAATATTTTGAACATACATAGGATTACCATTAAAACCAGTATTTATCCAATTTACTGTTTCGCGAGTCATTGCAGTGAGCTGATTTTTGGCTAAAGTAATAGCTATACCATTGAAACATTCCTCTCTTGTTTTAGAGGTCGCTTGATCTTGTCTAAGTTTTATTAGTTCGTCTATTGTTCCGCCATCTCTTGTTCTTTGTAAGGGTTTACAATCTATTTCATCAACCACATCAGTCCAGTTCATGTTTAATATACTGGCGACTGCCGTCATTGTTGAGCCTTTGCCTGATTTACAAGCCGCAACAGCTGCTTCTACTATTTTGTCTCTTGTCGCTTTTTCTAGGGCTTCTACTGAGGCTTTCCCCTTCACAAAATTCATGACAGCTCCTGAAACTTTATCAACAACACCAGTACAACCAACAACTTGCATTATTAATTGTGAATTTAATATGTCTGTTGGTTTAAATTTATATGGATTGTTGCTATTTTTGTTTGGATTATCCCAGTTTAATTCATCTGCGGCTAGTAAGGGAGAAGGGATTATTGTTTGCAAAAAAAACAAAACAAAAACAAATGTTATTGCTCTTAGAATTATTTTTTTCGCAATTTGTTTTTTCATAAATAACTATAGTTATTATATCAACATTATTTTTTATTGTAAAATCTCCGATATTTTTTCTATATCAGAAACTATGGCGTCAGTATATTGTTTGTAATTTATAATTGCTCGCATGCCAATAATTGGGTCAATTAGTATTTGAGTTAGCCCTTCAATTGATTGAGCTGTCTTTTCATAATTATTAGCTAAACTTAAATGAATATTTGCAATTGCTCCAGGAGCGGATATTGTCAACAGCTCTTTTCCAAAAGATCGATATGCCGAAGCGACTGTTTTGGCTGCAAATAAGGCTTGAGGATCATTGCTTCCTATTCCTTGAGAAATAAGGGTTAATTCGCTTCCAATATCAGAATTTTCGTATTTAGTAGCCAGAGAAACAAAAGATTCATAATAACTTTTATTCGCAGTTTCGGAATCTTTGACCATTGTAACCTCATTTTGTGTATAAATATTAGCAATTGGTTTAGCCTCAATTGTTTGACCAATAGCTTCAGCAATAGATTGCATAGATTCTTCGTTTAGATTCCCGGTTTGTTGCAAGGATATGATTGTGGCAAAAAATTCTCGAGATAGCATTTCGTTTTCCGTAATGAGGACAGAGTCGTCAGGATTTGTTATTTCATTGTTTTGTAATAATGATTTTTTCTTTTCTAAAATAAAAGCTTTATTTTCTTCCCCATTTTTGTTTGGATTGAGCCCCCATAAATATTCCTCCCAATCAGCGATGCCATTGTTGTTGCTATCTTTTTGAATAACTCCTCCCACTGTCACTTCCACTATTTTTCCATCTTTATTGCTTTTTCGATTTTTAAAATAGGTGATCGTCTGTTTAATTCCAAGAAAAAGCCCTAAAATCAAGGATAAGAATAAAACAACAGCTATAAAATTTTTACTTGGAAGATATTTTTTAAAATTACCCATATTTTTTCTATTTCTATTAAAATTATACAACTTATCTTTCAAATCTCCTAAATTTCTGTGGATAAATACTTTGATATTAAAAGCCATTTTTCGATTTTTATATTCTCGGCTCGTGATTTTTCGTTAATTTCTAATTTTTCAAACACTTCTCTCACTTTCCCATGTCCGACTTGGACAGATTCCAGATTTCGACGGAGGATTTTTCTCTTATGAGCAAAACCGGCTTTAATAATTTCAAAAAATCTTTCCTCGTCGTCTTTTGTTTTAAAATTATTCCTTGAAATATTATCAATAGTAATGATGGCCGAATCTACTTTTGGACTTGGTGAAAAAAACCTTTTATGAACCTTTGTAATATATCTTGGATTTCCATAAGCTTGCACACTGAGTGATAAAATACTTTCTTTTCCGTCCCGAGTCACAATTCTTTCCGCGACTTCTTTTTGAACAAGCAAAACCATTTTTTCTGGTTGAGTTTCGGCTGACAGAAATTTTTTCAAAATAGCGCCAGTAATGTTATACGGGATATTGGC
>CAZHIB010000001.1:22342-31103 GCA_964532365.1 uncultured Candidatus Saccharibacteria bacterium | reverse complement strand
ATAAACACTTTCTGAACCTGGATCAACTTTCTTTCCTCTATTTTTAAATAAATGAGCTGGATATTTTTCTTTTACTTTTTCCAATTTATTCAAAAATATTTTTCCCATATCAAAATTTAATAAAACTCCCATACTAAAACAATATATGAGGACATCTGCTAATTCTTTTTTTATCTCTTCTATTTTTTCTTTATCTTTCTTTACTTCATCAAGTTCTTGATTTGTCCATTGAAAAATTTCTAGCAATTCTGAAGATTCTATTGATATAGATTTAGCCAAATCTACTGGCCTTAAATTATTCCAGTCTCTTTCTTTTAAATATTTCCTAATTTCGTTTTCATATCTTTTCATAATTTAATTATACCGCTAAACAATACAAATTAATAGATACGACGTATCTTAAGCGTAATAACCTCACTCTTGTTGGCTGCCAGTCAGGGACTCGAACCCCAATACCATCCTCCAGAGGGATGTGTCCTACCATTAGACGAACTGGCAATAACTTTCTAAACAAACACATCGTACCACAAAATCGTCAAAATACAATTGAAAAATAACAAAAATTAAGTTACAATGATTTTTATATGAATAAAGAAAATATTGAAGGAGAAGAATTAAGACTAGAGAAGATTAGAGAGGAATTTCATAATGGAATTAGTATAATCAATAAATTTAATCCATCTGTCACTTTTTATGGTTCAGCTCGAATCCAAGAAGACCATCCATACTATCAAAAAGTGCGTAAATTATCATCTAGAATCGCCACAGAGCTTGGTTATGCTGTTTTGTCTGGCGGGGGCCCTGGAATCATGGAAGCCGCCAATAGAGGCGCATTTGAAGCTGGTGGACGGTCTGTAGGATTAACAATCAAACTTCCAAATGAGCAAATAAACAATCCTTATATTACAGACCAAATCTCATTTAATTTCTTTTTTACCAGACAATCAACAATGTCTTATTCAACTGAGGTTTGTGTTTTCTGTCCTGGTGGATTTGGAACCTTAAATGAACTTTTTGAAATTTTAACCTTACAACAAACTCATAAAATCGGTCATTTTCCTATAATTCTTTTTGGTTCTGAATTTTGGAATCCAATCGATAAAACCATAAAGGAAATTTTATTGGAAAAATATCAAACAATAAATGAAATAGATTTAGATTTATATATCATCAAAGATGATGAGGATGAAATAATAGAAATTATTAAAAATAGTAAAATACGAGACGGTAATGATTCATTAAGTTACAGATAAAAAATTCCTCCGATTTAAATCGGAGGAATTTTTTATTTTTTCTTATTTGAAATACAAGCCCGAATAAAAGATGTAAATAAAGGATGTGGGGAAAGTGGTCTTGCTTTAAATTCTGGATGAAACTGTGTTCCCAAGAAAAATGGATGAACCTTTTGTGGTAATTCTGCAATCTCACAAAGTTTTCCATCAGGAGACATGCCTGAAAAAATCAAACCATTTTTTTCCAAAACTTCTTTGTAGGCATTATTTACTTCATAACGATGGCGATGACGTTCGGAAATAATGAACTCTGTTATTTTCGTTTTAGTCTTCAATGAACCAAAATACGCTTCATAAGCGATTGTCCCCTTTTTCAAGATAGCAGGATAAGCTCCCAAGCGCATACTGCCACCCATTTTTTTGTTTTCTATTTTTTCTTTTTGGTCGGCCATAACATCAATGACTAAGTCTTTGGCATTTGGATTTATCTCGCGTGTATTGGCATCTTTAAAACCAAGAACATTACGAGCATATTCAATAACTAAAAGTTGCATTCCGTAACATAGTCCAAAATAAGGAATTTTTTCACGCCTTGCATAATTAATCGCGGAAATTATACCTTCAATACCACTCTCACCAAATCCCCCTGGAACCAAAATCCCATCATATTTTTTAAGGATAGAAAGAGAAATTTTCTTTGACTCAAAATCTTTCGAATTAATACAAGCGATTTCAATTCCTACTCCAGATTGATATGATGAAAATTTTAAAGCTTCAAGAATTGAAATATAAACATCAGAAAGAACAAAATCTCCTGAGTCGAAATATTTTCCAACCACTGCAATTTTTATCTTCTCTTTATCATTTTTTGTTTTAGCAACAAAATTTTTCCACCTTGAAAGGTCAACATGACGTTCAGGTAAACGAAGAACTCTTTCGAGGGTCTGACCCAATTTATCTTTTTCAAAATTAAGAGGAATGTCATAAATACTTTTAACGTCCGGAGCAGAAATTACATTTTCGTCTGGCACATTGCAAAATAGAGCAATTTTCTCTTTGCGTTTTTTATCAAGAGCAATGGGACCACGGGCAATTATGACATCAGCTTGAACTCCAGCCGAATTTAAAGTCCGTGAGGCATATTGAGTTGGTTTTGTCTTCATCTCTCCTAAATTTGATGGAACCGGTAAATAAGAAACTAAAACAAAAGCAACATCATTGGGATGTTTAGTCTTTAACATTCGAGCGGCTTCAAGAAAAAGAACATTTTGGTATTCACCAGCTGTTCCTCCAATTTCAATAATTGTAATATTTGAATCAGTGGATTTTGTGGCCTCTTTAATTCTTCTAATAACCTCAAGTGGTACATCTGGCACAACTTCAACATTTTTTCCTTTATACTCTAAATTTCTTTCCTTACGAATAACTTCTTGGTAAACCCGACCTGTCGTCATATAGTTTGAACGACATAAATCTTCTTCTAAAAATCTCTCATAATTACCCATATCTTGATCGCACTCATCACCATCATCAAGCACAAAAACCTCACCATGCTCTGTTGGGTTCATCGTTCCAGCGTCAATATTTATATATGGATCAATTTTTATCGCTGTAACCTTATAGCCTCTTGATTGCATTAAAAGACCAATCGAGGAAGCGGCTACTCCTTTACCAACACCAGAAATTACTCCTCCGACAACAAAAATGTATTTGCAATTTGATTTTAATAAACTATCTCCAATTTTATTGGTAAGCTTTTTTTTCATTCCATATTTAATTCTTAATTTATAATTACAATCTCTCTTACTTTTTTAAGTAACGATGAACTGCAAAGAAACTGGAAATCCCCCCAATAAGTGCTCCTGATATAAAGATGATTATAAATAGTTGAATAAAATTTGATTTATAGTATGTGAATAGATTAATCCCTATAAAATCGGTCATGTGGTTTCCGAGCCAAATTGAAACTGGAATTAAAATTAAAGCTGTAACAAAAGATGAGGCTATTCCAACCAGCACCCCTGAAACAATAAAAGGACCCCTAATATAT
This sequence comes from uncultured Candidatus Saccharibacteria bacterium, assembly GCA_964532365.1. Classification (GTDB taxonomy): domain Bacteria; phylum Patescibacteriota; class Minisyncoccia; order Phycocordibacterales; family UBA9973; genus UBA8515. The sequence continues at coordinate 27,821 of CAZHIB010000001.1, read as the reverse complement.
CTGACTCCCGCTCCGACTAATTTCATAACACTTATTTCGTCGCGTGCCATATAAATAATAAGTCTAATTGTATTAAAAGTAATGATCAATGAGATCAAAATAAGGATAAGTGAAATAACTACACCAAGCCTCCCTGCTCCACTTAAAATAGAAGTAAGCCTATCGATCACAACCTTATTTTGATGATAGTCAACCTTGTCAACGGCTAACAAATAATCATTTGATAATGACCCTTCACCTTCAAAATATTTTACGATACCTTCATATTGAGAAGGATCTTGAGCTCGAATATTTAAAGAGGCTCCAAGTGGATTTTCGTTTAGTTCATCGAGAGCTTGCAAAGTCAAATAATCATTAGCATGTTTCTCTTTAAATTCCATTAAAGCTTCTTCTGCAGAAGTATAAGTTATTTCTTTAACTTCGGGTAATTTTTTTAAAGAATTTTCAATATTTTCAATCGAAGATTGTTGCGCTCCAGAAACAAAATAAACAGTCACATCAACTTTCTCTTTTATATCATTAAGGGCTGAATTCAATGTAGCTTGAACGAAAAAGATAGAAATAATAACAAACAATGTTATAACCATAACCAAAATACTTGCCATAGAAGTAAAACCACTGCGAACAAAATTTCGATAACCTGAAACTATTATTCTTTTTGTTTTAATTATAAACATAAAATATATTATAGCACATGTTTATTATCTTTATCATCTGAAATAATTTTTCCATTCTCAAGAGTTATAACTCTTTTTTTAATATGATCAATCACAGACTTACTATGAGTTGTTAAAATAACTGTCGTTCCAAGTTCATTTATCTTTTTTAACAAATTTATAACTTCATTTGTATTGATTGGATCCAAATTACCTGTTGGCTCATCGGCGATGATTAAATCTGGTTGAGTAATTATAGCTCGGGCAATAGCTAGACGCTGTTTTTCTCCCCCTGACAACTGATGAGGGTAATGATGGGCCTTCTTGCCAAGATCAACTAGATTCAAAACATGAGAAACATCTTCTTTTATTTCTTTTTCACTCTTCTCTAGCGCCTCCATCGCAAAAGCGATATTTTCATAAGCTGTCTTTTTAGGGAGAAGACGGTATTCTTGAAAAACTATCCCTACTTTTCGACGAAATTTTGTTAAGTCTTTGTTTGATAATTTGTGAATATCAGTTGATTCAAAAAAAACAGTCCCCTCTGATGGAGATTCTTCAGCTAAAATTAATTTAGCTAACGTTGTTTTCCCCGCCCCTGAATGTCCCACAATCGAAACAAATTCTCCTTGTGTAATTGTAATATTTACATCTTGTAGTGATAAACCATTCTTATATTTTTTTGTAACATTATTAAAATAAATCATAACCTTCCTTAAGGATATCACAAATTGCGCTCGGCTTCAATGAAAGAATCTATCTGGCCATCTAAAAGTACAGAGTCAATATTACCAACCTCGATTCCGGTTCGATGATCCTTGACCATTTTATATGGATGCATTACATATGACCTAATTTGACTACCCCACTCTATTTCTGTTGTCTTTGAGATTGACAAACCATCTTTTTCTTTTTTTCTATCATCTTCTATTTTTTTAAAAAGTTTGCCCTTGAGCATTTCTATGGCCTTTTCTTTATTTTGTTCTTGAGAGCGCTCAGAAGTGACGTGAACTGATAAATTTGTTGGCAGGTGGACAGCTCGAACTGCCGTTTCTCTTTTGTTGACATTCTGCCCACCAGGACCACCAGATTTTGAAAGTTCAATTCGCATTTCTTCTGGTCGAATTTCAATAACATTATTGTTTTTTTCTAACTCTGGAATAACTTCCACTAAAGAAAAAGATGTGTGTCTTAACCCCTTAGAATTAAATGGTGATTTACGAACTAATCGATGCACCCCTGATTCATTTTTTAGTTGTCCGTAAGCATTTTTTCCAATAACTTCAATGGAAATATTTCGATAACCACCTAAATCATTTTTATTTTCATGAATAAGCGACACTTGCCATTTATTTCTTTCAATATATTTCAAATACATCCGAATGAGCATTGCTGAAAAATCTTCCGCATCATCACCACCCGCTCCAGAAAGAATGGAAAGTATGCAATTACCTTTATCATACTTTTCATTGCCCATCATTTCATCTTTTATCTCTCCTATTCGCTTAATAGTATTTTGAGCCCTTACTTTATCCTCCCAAAAATTACCTTGAACCATTTCCAATTCAAGTTTTTCTAATTCTTTTTTTAATTCTTCGTTATTTTCAATCATAAATAATATGAGGTAAAAAAATTATAATACAATTCCCTGCTTTTTTGTCTTGCCTAGTTTGCATAAGTCTAATCTATGCAAACTATGTATTAAATATTTAGCGTTCGTTCTGGTTTAAAATGTTTTTTGGGTAAAACAGAAAAATAATCATCTACGTATGGAAACATTGTGTCTCCTGCCACAAAAACGATAACAATTTCTCCTTTATTATTTCGATAATTATTTAAAGTTTTATCTTTTTTCATTTTATTTATCATTTTATTTATCATTGCTAACTGCATACCAGTTGAAGGCCCAACAAGTAACCCTTGACGAATTAAATTGAGACTTTCAAGATAAGCTGACCCTTGATCTATTGACATTGTCTTGTCGACAACAAACGACCAAGGGAAGCCAAGTTTATTAATTGCATCTTCCCCTCTTGGTCCAGGAATTGATGAACCTCTTTTAATACAAGCTCCACCAATGAATATTTTCTTATTTTTATCTTTCAAATATTTTCCAACTCCTAAAATTGTTCCTGACGTTCCAATACTTGAAATAAAAACAGAAATTTTATTACCAAGCTGATTCCATATTTCTTTGCCAATATATAATTCAGAAGCCTCAGGACTTTTCTTATTAATATATTGATTCATATTGTGCCAACCTGTTTTTGAACCTAAAACTTTAGCCTGATAAACTCCTCCATTTTGAGATGAGACATCAGGACTTCTTGGCCCATCGGATATCAATAGTTCTGCTCCAACTAATTTTAACAATTTCTTTTTATGATCTGGAACATCGGGAGTAATAATTGCATGCATATTGGGAATGCCAAAATATTTAGACAAAATAGCCAAAGAAAAAACTGTATTACCAGATGAATATTCAACTAAATGTTTTGTTTCTTTAATTTCTTTGTCTGATAAACCTGAAAGCATCATCCATGACGACAAGGATTTAATATTTAAAAGTGGAACAAAATTTGCTAATTTAATAAAAATTTTAACTTTATCTTTTTTAAAATGATTTAATGTTTCCGGTAATTCAATTAAAGGTGTCAGGCCAAGTGACTTTGGATTTAAAAAATCAAAAATTGCCTTATCTCCTTCAAATATTTGTTTATTAGAATTATTGTCTTTGATCATATAAACAATATACCACAAAATAAAAAACCTGCGCATAACGCAGATTTTTCTATTGATTTTCTCGAATCTAGGGCTTTATAATTGTGCCCAAAGATTCTAGTTTTAAAAATGAACGAATATAAACCCTAAATGAAGAGTTCATATCTTGTAATACCCTTAAAGAATCTGGCCTTACGGGCACAGAACTTAAGATTGAGTATTCAAGATATTCATTAATCTTCATTACGGGGAAAATATCTGGGTATTTTAAATCCTTAAGGACACCCAGAACATCTTTCCAATAAGTCAATTGAGTCTCTCCAGTTTCTTGCAGAGACAAGGCAATAATGGCTGCGCTTAAATCGCTACCATCATATCCCAAAACAGCACATCTTCCAGATTCATCATCGGTCGAGACGAACCCCTGAGTGAGAAAAATTCTATATTTATTCTCTGTAATAGAAAATAAACATTTTATATTTTCTCTAGTAGGTATGATGTTTATTTTTGACTCAACATAAGAAGAACCATGAGCCCCTGAAACCATAAAAGATCTTGCGTCAACCAAAAGAATTTCTTCTTTTATGGCATTAGCCAAAAGTTGATGGAATATGGCCGAAGATAATATTTCTCCAAAAGCCAACAACTGGGCTTGATCAATCGTTTTATTCCCAGAAATATGCTCTTTATGAATAAAATAATCAATCTCTAAAAAAATCTCCTCAACCCTTGAGATATTTTCAATTTTTAATTCTTTCATTCGCTTGAAATGAATTTCCTTAAAAATCAAAAAAAGAGAATCAATTTCCGCTTTATTTTTTTGCTGCATAGCAATAAAAATTGAATCCAGCAGCCTTGTTATTCCCTCCAAAGCCGAAAGAACAAAAATTATTTTTTGATCCTTTGCTTCTTTAAAAATTTGATTTATCTGTTTAAATAAATCAAAAGAAGAGAGCATTAAATTTGCTCCCCCCATTTTATGGACATAATATTTTTTCATGGTTTCTTTTTTTAAGGTTTAAAATATTCTAACACAAAAAAATCCCTTAGACAAGGGCCCAAATTATTCCTGAGTAAGGCAAGACCTTACTCATTTTAAGGATAAAATTGAGCCATCTCGCAGAATCGAACTGCGGACCTACCCCTTACGAAGGGGTCGCTCTACCAACTGAGCTAAGATGGCCTCCTAATGGAAAGACATGAAGATGTCTTTTGAGCCGTCAGTGAGAATCTCTCCTTACAGGAGCAGTACACCTTTTCGGCATATTCGAGATATTAATCTCTCATATACATCGAAAAGCTTTCCGATTCTCACCAAAAACAAAGAAGTTTGTTTTTGGAGCCGTCAGTGAGAATCGGACTCACGGTCTCTGTCTTACCAAGACAGTGCTTTACCACTAAGCTATGACGGCAAAATTGAATCTCTTTAAGATTACTATAAAATATGATTATTTTCAATCATTGCAAATCTTGTATTTTTTGTTATAATAAGGATTCATATAGCGGGATAGAGAAATGGTATCTCGGCAAAAGAAATCAGACTCATAACCTTTAAGGTGTCGTGAGAATGGTAAAAAAAATAAATGTTTCAATATAGCGGGATAGAGAAATGGTATCTCGGCAAAAGAAATCAGACTCATAACCTTTAAGGTGTCGTGAGAATGGTAAAAAAAATAAATGTTTCAATATAGCGGGATAGAGAAATGGTATCTCGTAAGGCTCATAACCTTAAGAACTTGGTTCGATTCCAAGTCCCGCAACAATTCGGCAGGTGACATGCCAAAAAAGATGTCTAACCCGAAGTAAGTTTAATTGCTTTGAAGTGGCTGTTCGGCTAAAAGCCTCACATCGCCACAATGCTTTGTTTTGGTGATATAATTATCGACAAAAAGCAAAGCAGTTTGCTTTTTGTCGGTGTAGCTCAGCTGGTTAGAGCGTGGGACTCATAAGCCCAAGGCCGGAGGTTCGAGCCCTCCCACCGACACAATAAAGTGGATATTTTATTCATTTTATGTTAATTTAATAAAATATATAATTGTATATATACAAATGCGGTCGTAGCTCAACTCAATTAGAATACAGCGAGCATTCGCCTAGGCGAG
>CAZHIB010000001.1:0-22242 GCA_964532365.1 uncultured Candidatus Saccharibacteria bacterium | reverse complement strand
TGTTAAAATTGATTTAAGTTAATGATTGATAAATAAATGCGGTCGTAGCTCAACTCAATTAGAATACAGCGAGCATTCGCCTAGGCGAGTGTGAAAAATGTTAAAATTGATTTAAGTTAATGATTGATAAATAAATGCGGTCGTAGCTCAACTGGTTAGAGCACTCGCCTGTCACGCGAGAGGTTGCCGGTTCAAGTCCGGTCGACCGCGCCAAATAAAAACAGCTTAGTTTTCGCTAAGTTGTTTTTATTTTATGCGCGAGCGTAAAGAAGTGAACTGCTTCACTTCTGGCCGACTTGAACAAGCGGAGCCATGTCGCAAAGCGACAGGCGAGCTCGGGGAGGAAGTTCTTAGGAGCGTAGCGACTTAGAAACTTGACCCTCAAGTCCGGTCGACCGCGCATTAAATAAAGCCCCCTTAGGGGGTTTATTTGTTTTTAATATAAATAGCAGTATAATTAATAATATTATTATATAATCTAAAAAAAATATGAGCTATCTAATTATCTTAGGAATTATTTTATTTATTATAGTTATCAGTATTCGCCAAATTAATCAATATGAAAAAGGGATTCGCTTTACTTTAGGGAAATTCACTTCTGTTATGGAGCCCGGTTGGCGAATAGTTTGGCCAATTATTCAAAGTTATCAAAAAGTTGATATCAGAATAAAAGCGGTTGATGTTCCTGACCAAAATGCTATCACCCGTGATAATGTTTCAGTTAAAGTTAATGCGGTTATTTATTATAAAGTAAGTGATGCTCCAAAATCTATTATTGAAGTTGAAGATTTTCGTTATGCTATTTCTCAATATGCTCAAACAACCATGCGTAATATAGTTGGAGAAGTTACCCTCGACGAACTTCTTTCAAGCCGAGATAAAATTGCTGAAAGAATTAGACAAATTGTTGATTTAGAAACTGATGCTTGGGGATTAAAAGTAAATAATGTTGAATTAAAAGATGTTAGTTTGCCTGCTGACATGGAAAGAACGATTGGAAAACAAGCTGAAGCTGAAAGAGAAAAAAGGGCTGTCATTATAAATTCTGAAGGAGAACTTGCGGCATCAGAGAATATTGCCAAGGCGGCGGGAGTTTTAAGCTCTATTCCTGGAGCTCTTCACTTACGAACCCTTCAATCAATCAACGACATGTCTTCCGATCAATCAAACACTGTCGTCTACGTTGTCCCAGTTGAAGCCTTAAGGGCACTTGAAGGATTTGCTAAAAAATAAATAAAAATTTACTTAAATTTATTAATTTGACTTACTTATAAATAAGTAGTATTTTAAAGGTAAACATAATCATTGTCACACTAAATAACAACGTTATGGTACCGAAAAAAAAGATTTTTGTCATCGACTCCAATGTCATCATGCATGACAGTCAAAGTCTCTTGTCTTTTAAAGAACACGATGTAGCCATCCCGATTGAAGTGATAATGGAATTAGACAACAATAAAAAGGGGTCAGATTCCATAAACTTTCATTCAAGAGAAGCTCTCCGTATGATTGAAGCGTTACCTCATGATAAAATTTATGATGGTGGAGCCTCTTTAGGAGAAGGTCTTGGAAGATTAAGAATCATAAGCTACAAATATAATGATTTTGTAAAAAGTAAGTTTCCAATAGAAACCTTGGACCACAAAAGTATTATGGACCACAAAATCATTAATGCTGCTTACTGTTTGTCAAAATTTCGAAAAGGTAAGGTCCCGACAAATGAAGTAATTTTTGTCTCAAAAGATGTAGCTCTTAGATTAAAATCCGCCGCCCTTGGTTTAGTATCAGAAGAATATAAAAACGATATTGTTCCTGATGCAAATACTTTATACAAGGAAGTTAAAAGAATTGAAATTCCAAGGAAGGCGATCTCAGATTTGTATCGATTAAAAAATATTGATTACGAGGAAGATCTGTCACTCTATGAAAATGAATTTATCATTTTAGAATCACCCGGGGATACTGCTTTGGCTTTCTTTAAAGAAGGCAAGTTTAATTTATTAAAGAAAGAACTCTTTTGTCCGTTCGGGATTATGGCAAAAAACGCCGAGCAAACCTTTGCTCTAAGCGCCTTACTTGATCCTAAAATTTCCCTTGTTACCTTGGAAGGAAGAGCTGGTACCGGAAAAACTCTTCTTGCTTTAGCTTGTGCCCTGGAAGGTCTAAAAAGTAAAAAATATGACCAAATATATTTTACAAGAGAAGCTATGGGGCTTTCAAATAAAGAAATTGGCTTTCTTCCTGGTGGAGTCAATGACAAACTATCTCCTTATATGAAAGGTCTCTATGACAACATTTCTGTTCTCAAAAATATTAGTGTAAAAAATGGCAAATTTATTGATGACTGCCTTGAGAACGAAAAATTAATAATAGAGCCTTTAACTTATATAAGAGGAAGAAGTATACCGAGAACTTACTTTATCGTCGATGAGTCACAAAATTCGACCCGGACTGAATCAAAAACCATCATCACCAGAGCTGGTGAAGGAACGAAAATCATACTTCTTGGAGATATTAGTCAAATCGACACCCCTTATCTTGATGAATCGTCAAATGGGCTAAGTCATGTAATTTCAGCGATGAAAGGGCAAGATGTTTATGCTCACGTTGTGTTAACAAAAAGTGAAAGATCTTACCTGGCAAAACTTGCTGGTAATTTACTTTAAAGTCTTACATACAAGCACCTGATATTACAATCAGGTGCTTTTTTAAAATTTTTATATTACTCTTAGTTCTTCAAAAAAGTTTTGGAACATTTTTATCACTCGCCGGCCCTCTATTTGACTCAAAATAAACTCGGAACCTTGGTGCGCAATTTGATTTCGAACTAAATGAGCTTCCCAAGCGTCTTGAATACTTTGGTAACCATTTGATTTTGCCCCTTCCAATAATTCACTTACAGTATTACCAGCTATTCCCCTTTCTTTTAAAATTTCTTCCATCAAAGAATCAGCTTCAATAATTGCCACTCGCCAATCTGAAGAATTTGGACTTTCAATTAATGTTTGAATATAATGCCAACGTGGATTTGTATTTCGATCCATCTCTTTTTGTCTTTTTAAGGCTTTTGCTATTTCATGGTCAATCTTTTCTTTATAAAAATTTTGAATTTCAATCGCTCGAACCAAAGAAAAAACAATAATCCCAATAAAAATAATAGTCAAAAGAGCTGAGGTTATCCCAATATTTGTCCAAGTCTCCGAACTGGCAAAAAAATCATAAACCGGTCTAGCATACTCAACTATTTTACTAAAAACATATTCAATATTTAAATAGTTTGGAGTAAAAAGTGGTTTGTCTATAACTGATTGTATGGCTGTATCTTGCATGTTATATATTATAACAACAAACGAGGAGCAGAACAACAAATGCCAATTCATTGTTCATGTCCGAGGGCAATTGTTATAACGTAATCGTTATACTAGTTTTTCAAAATCTTTCCCAATTGTAAAGAGAATATCTTCTCGTAAAAATGGAGCGGTAATCTGAATACTAAATGGAAGTCCATTTGAAGCCTTTCCTGACGGAATAGAAATAGCAGGGATATCAGCTAAGTTAGCCGGAGCCGAAAAAATATCAGATAGATACATCGAAACAGGGTCGTTTAATTTCTCGCCCAATTTAAAGGGTAAAGAAGGAGCGGTTGGTGTTATAAAAGCATCGAAATCCTTAAAAAAATTATTTAATTCATTTTTTATTAACTCTCTGACTTTTATCGCGGTATTATAATATGCATCATAATAACCATGTGAAAGGATATAAGTCCCCAGAAGGATTCGACGTCGAGCCTCTTTACCAAAACCCTTTTCGCGACTTTTTGTATAAACATCTAAGAGATTTTTACCATCCTCATGTAAGCCATATCGTATACCATCATAGCGAGCTAAATTACTAGAAACTTCGGCTGGCATAATAATATAATAAACAGCTAAAGAATATTTTATTGACGGTAATTCTACATCAACAACCTCATATCCCGCTTTTTTAAGTTTTTCACAACTTTCCTCAAAATTTTTTAAAACTTCTTTATCAATACCTTCTCCTTGTAAGAATTCTCGAGGAACTCCAATCCTTTTTTTGATTGATTCTTTTTTAATTTCTCTTAATTCATCTTTTATTGAAGTACTATCTTTGGGATCATGGCCAGCCATAGCTTTAAAAAGTATTTCAACATCATCTACACTTTTACCAAATGGTCCAACTTGATCAAGTGACGAACCCATGGCAATAATTCCAGAACGAGAAATAGAACCATAAGTTGTTCGGAGCCCTACTAATCCACAAAATGAAGCTGGTTGTCTTACAGAACCACATGTCTCAGTTCCGAGTGAAGCTAGACACATATCAGAAGCCAGAGCCGCGGCAGAACCCCCTGATGAACCTCCTGGAACCCTTGTTATATCATATGGATTTCTTGTAACACCATAAGCACTCGTTTCAGTTGAAGAGCCCATAGCAAATTCATCCATATTGGTACGGCCAAGAAAAACAACTCCTTGTTTTTTTAGTTTTTCAACAACAAATGAGTCGTAAGTCGCTACATAATTTTCAAGAATTTTTGACGAAGCTGAAGCAATGTGCCCCTCAAATAAAATTATATCTTTCAGAGCTATCGGAATACCCGTCATCAATGTGGCTGTTTTGTTTTTAAACATCTCTTCGGCCACTTCGACTTGTTTATCGATATCTTTATATATTTCAAGATAAGCATTGATAGTCGTATTTTTTTCTTCTATGACTCTTAAATATTCATCCACTAATTGACGAACCGTAAAATCGCCATTCGTAAATGATTCATGAGCTTTTTGGATTGTTAAATTTTTTAAATCAATCATAGAATTTGTTTCACTTTTAAATATCCATCTTCTGTTTCTGGTGTATTATCTAGAATCTTTTTAGTGTATTGATTTGGAATATTTGTCACAATATCCTCACGCATAACATTATGAAGAAAATGATTCTCAGGTTTTTTATCTTTTTCATTATATTCATTTGACCTTAAGGCCTCCTGAACTTGCCCAACATACTTTAAAATTGGATCAAAATCTTTAGCCAAACCTTCCATCTCCTCCTCACTCATCTTAATCCGAGCTAAATCGGCTAGTTTTTTAATATCATTTAATTTCATATAGAAAGAATAACATATTTAAATTATTTTAAGAAATTCGGACTCAGAGAGAATTTTGACACCAAGTTTCTTGGCCTCAGTGTATTTTCCACCTGGGTTTTGACCAGCCACTAAATAACTTGTTTTAGGAGATACTGAACCAGAAACCTTCCCCCCATTTTCGATAATCTTTTTCTTGGCTTCTTCACGAGACATCGAAGTGAGAGTCCCCGTCAGGACAAATGTTTTTTTAGCTAGTTTATAATTTTTAGGTTCTAGTTGATAAATAGAGACACCATTTTTAATTAATTTATTGATAAAATTTATATTTATTTTATCTCTGAAAAATTCATATATACTTGCTGAGACAACTGGTCCAATGTTTTCAATATTATTTATCTCTTCATTTGTGGCTTTCATTAACTTTTCCAAAGAGCCAAAATGATTAGCAAGATCACGTGAAGTTTCTTCGCCGACGTGGATAATTCCAAGCGCATATATAAACCGCCAAAGTAAAACTTTCTTATGTGATTCGATTGATGAGATTATATTATCGGCTGACTTGTCGCCAAAACGCTCAAGTCCCGAGAGGTCAACTTTTTCTAGGGTAAATAAATCAGCCACATCACTTATTAAACCTTCGTCCTTTAGTCTTTCTAAAATCTTCGGACCAATTTCATAAATTTCAAAAGCATTTACAAAATGTTGCATACCTCGATTGCTTCGAGCTGGACAATTTTTATTTGTGCAGTAATAGGCAACACTGAAAAATGGAGCGGCCAAAGTCTCTTGAGCAACGATCTGGCTCTTAATATTTATTCGTCCAGCTTGTGAAGATGAGCTTTGCTTGTTTCCAGCCTCTCGCTGTTCAATATTAGACTCACAAACCGGACAAATATTTGGCATTTTAAACTTTTTTTCTTTTCCATTTCTTAACTTTATTAAAACTTCCACAACTTCCGGAATAACATCTCCGGCTTTTTGAATAACAACTGTATCTCCAATTCTAATATCCAAACGATTGATTTGATCAATATTGTGCAGTGTTGCCTTCGAAACTGTTGACCCTGCAACTAAGGTCGGATGAAAATGCGCCACTGGTGTTAAAACTCCAGTTCGGCCAACATTAACCGAAATATTTAAAACTTTAGTTGTGGCTCTTTCTGCTTGATATTTATATGCCAACATATATCTAGGGGCTTTTCCGATAGCTCCAAGTGAATCCTGTAAATCAAGTTCATCAACAGAGATAACAACTCCATCTGTGCCATATAATAATTTTGGTCGGACTTTTTCAATTTCCTCAATGAAAGTAATTATTTCATCTAAATTTTTAGCTTTTTTTTCATAAGGTGAAACTTCAAAACCCAAACTTCTTAAAATTTTATGCTTTTCTGAATGATTTTTTATTTTAAATTGTCCATCTGTCGTTTCCAATTGAGCTATTTCCCAAGCAAAAAAATCTAATTTTCGTTCCTTAACAATACCAGGATCAAGCTGCCGTAAACTTCCCGCAGCAGCATTTCGGGTATTAGCAAATAATTGTTTACCTTCTTTTTCATTTTTTTTATTTAAAATAGACCAGACTCTTTTTGACATCACAACTTCACCACGAACTTCAAGAAGTCTAGGGTAGGGTTTTTTTAATTTCAAAGGAATTGTCTCAATCATTTTTAAATTTTCAGTCACATCTTCCCCAACAAAACCATCTCCCCTGGTTGAACCCTCAACAAAAATTCCATCTTTATATATAAGCGAAGCTGATAAACCATCAAGTTTAAGTTCACAAAAATACGAAAAATTTTGATTAACTAATTTTTTAATTCGCTCTTGCCAATCAGAAATTTCTGCATAGGAAAAAGCGTCGTTCATCGAAAGCATTCGAATTTCATGTTTAACTTTTTTAAACTTTTCAAGTGGCTGACCTCCAACTCTGTTTTCAGGAGCATCTGGATCATCAAATTCTGGATACTTTTTTAAAATTGATTTAAGCTCTCTATTTAAAGAATCCCAAATATCATCTGTGACTGAAGGATCATCCTCCACATGATAAAGGAAACGGAGTCGATCAATTTCTTGCCGAAGTTTTTGTATTCGGTTTTTAGCTTCTTTTTTTTCCATTCTATTACTCAGTATAATCTATCTTTATTGATCTTTCCACCGTCTTTTTATTATATAAATTACAAATATTATAACCCTTGGCAGTAATAATTGTTTTTGTTTCTGTCCCCACTAAAGTTTTTGTTACATTAATTCTAAAGCAAGATTCAGTATCAGAAGACTCTAAATCTTCTGGATAAATTATATAATCAAACTTAGAAAATGATCTAATTTTAAGCTTATAGCCTCCACAAACAAACGGGCCTCCATTTTCTTCCTCAAAATATTGTGGGTGCTCTTCTCGGTAAACTCGATCTGCATATAAAGCACAGTCAGAAGCTGTGTCGGCTTGATAAAAAGCTGATTGAGAGTTTTTCGCCAAAGAAGATAACATCATTTGCTTATAAGTAGCATTTATTAAACCAGCCGTAATAACAGAAATAGCACTAACAATAATAACTGCAAACAACATTGCATAACCTTTTTGTCTTTTATTTTTTAAAATATTCTTTATCATATTTTTAATTACCATTTCAACAAACTTGTCTGTAAAGACCTTGATTTGACAGTATTTCCATTTAACCAATAAACTGTTGCCTTGACCATAATTTCATCTCTATTGTCTCCTACTTTAAAGAATATTTTTCTTCGAAAACTCGTTTTTGATCCAGCTTCTTCATAATTGTAGATTGATGAGTCAGAATCATCATGATAAAAAAACGGAGGGCACGTTGTCTCATTGAAAAATGAATCAGAGTCACATTTTTTTACAAAAGAAGAAGAAGGATCCTTGGTGCCTGCATAAACATCAATCGTACAACCCTGATTTTCCTCAATGCATACATTATACTTATCTATAAACTTTTCCCACATTTCATCTACAGAAGCAGCATCCAAATATGAAAAAACTGCCGAGTCCCTGTCGTTTCGAATAAAATCAACAGCTTCCTGGAGAAGATAATTTACAGTAATTTCATCTCTAGAATATCGAGAGGCAAATAAGCTACTGGCCACTACGCTCATCAAACTAATAATGGTCAAACTTAAAATAAAAACCGCCACCATTGTTTCAACAAGCGTAAAACCAGATTTCATATTTTCATTATTCTTTTTTATTTTAAAATTTATCATATTTAAAAATTACGCATTGAAGCTAATGTTTGAAGAGCAAAAGGAATAGGAGTATCTTTAACCATTATTATTCCTTTCATAATAATATAGACACTTGCCTGTCTTTCTTCATCTTCTGCTCCGTTCACAAAAAATCTTAAATTCTGAACATCAACATTACCAGAAACAATCTCGACACAACCTCCAGGACTACATTTATAAACACTCTTAGTTCCACTTGAATCTTCTCTCTTTTTCCAAATATATCCAATACGAGAGGAATGTTCTCCTTCAGGAGTTTGAGGAATAAAAGCAACAGCACTTCCACCACCTGGGCAATCTTTTGTTTTTTCTAATTCATCATATTGAACTTCCTCTCCTTCGTTCAAGCAATAATAATTCGTTCCCATGCGAATTGACCGAGAAATGCTTTCCATCGCATAATTCACATTATCAACACTAAATCGTAAAGCTCGGGAGTTCTTAGCGCCATTTAAAAGAATAAATAAAGATCCCATGGCACTTAGCATAATAATAACAAAAATAGAAGTTGAAACTAATAACTCAATTAATGTAAAACCCTTATTTTTTAATATATTTTTTTTCATTTTAAAAATCAACACTAATTTGACCATTATTTGAAATGATTATTTTTTTGGAAATAGTTTGATCTCTTTCCGATGAAATGTAAATTTCTACAGCTGATATTTTTTTACTATTTTCGTCGCAAGTTGGAGCATTATCTTTTCTATAGCAAAATACTGGTTCCGGGGTTGGGCGTTTAAACAATATGTCTATTTGGTCATTATTTTTTAATGATACTTCTGCTCCATCCATTTCTAAACTTATTTTAGAAATTATATCATTACTTTTTATTGACAATATTTCCAAATATTCTAAACAACTCGAATCCTCAACGGTATCACAAGTCGAAACAGGATCATCAGTATAAGAGCCAGAGTTGTCTCTATCAATAAATGTGAGAAAAGATTTGTTTGAGGAATTAATGGTCTTATAAGTTGTAGAAAGATTACCCTCAAGATCTTTTGATTCTACTGAAATACTTATTTTGGGATTTACCGAAAAATTAATTCCATAATTAAAATTAAATCCACCACCCGAACCAACAACGCCAATTGCATAATTTTGAGCCTTACGAACAGATAAGGCAATATCATCAGCTAAATTTTGAATAGAAGCTGAAGATTTAAAGTCATTGTAACTAAAAATAGTCATCCCAGAAATTATCATAAATATAACAATCACAACAAGAAGCTCGATTAGGGATACTCCTCGATTGTGTTTGCTCTTTCCCTTATTATCTTTTAGGTTTTTATAAATATTTTTTAAAATCATAAATTTAAACTAAAAAAATTAATTAGCCAATAAAAATTTAAACTAAACAAAAAAGTAATAAAAGCACTAATTATTAAAAATGGAGCAAAAGGTATCTCGGTTTTCATATTCATTTTCTTTTTAGATAAGAAAATTAAAGATAAACCAATAATAGTTCCAAGCCAAAATGAGATTACGAGTGAAAACAATCCCGCCGATAGTCCAAGCAACCAACCTAGGCCAAGAATTAATTTACCATCGCCCAGTCCCATTAATCGGCCACCCGAAAAATACCAAAGGGCGGCAAATGGGATGGCAAGCGCTGGGCCAGCCAGCAATCCAGCCAAAGTTGGAATTACAAAAATTGATCCTGATATAGCAACAGAAGAATTTATAAAAATTGAAAGAAAAGAAAATAAAATAAAAAGATAAACAAGCTTATCTGGAATAATTTTATGTCTTAAATCGTAAAAAGAAATAACAATAAGTAAAGAGAAAATGAAAACAAAAAATATAAAAAATAATAAATATAAACCAAATGATATTTCTAAAATTGGCAAAAATCTATAAGCAATTAAAACAAAAACAAGACCTGTCAAAAATTCTACCAAAGGATACTGATGTGAGATTTTCATAGCACAGCGACGACATTTGCCTTTCTGCCATAAAAAAGAAAATAACGGAATAAGTTCATACCATCTTAATTCCTTATTACAAGTCATACAAAAGGAGCGGCCTTTTACAATTGTTTTTCCCGTATTAAAACGATAGATGACTACATTCAAAAAGCTTCCAATGATTGTCCCTAACAAAAAAACAAAAATAAATATAACAAAATTCATATTTATATTATAGCATATCTAAACAAAAAAACGTCAAAATATTTCTAGTTTTTATGTCTTATTAAATATAATTAACAATCAGTGTCATCAATTCCTAGCCGGGTAGTTTTTTCGGCTACTTGATTATTGCGATCCACACAATACATAGAAACTACACTTGATGTGCTTTTTGAAGTTGGAGCCTCAACAGCCCAATACAAATCACTGTCATGGCAAGTTACATAATCATATCTACCCTCCTCCTGAGAAGAAGTAGAAATATTGGAAGGAATAGCCGTATTCTTCTTAACGTCACTAAGCAACCCTGGACCATCTACTCCCCCTAAGCCACGGGCAGACATTGCCGTATTGCACAATCCAGAATAACTATTATTATTGAGATCATAATATATTTCAGCTTGAACTTTAATACTCGACAATTCTGTCATGACCGCTTTATCTTTAGCCTTTAATCGAGCCGAACTTAAAGAAACCATGACGACTGCTGACAAAATACCAATAATCGCAATGACCGTTAGTAGTTCTATTAATGTGAATCCATTATTTTTTTTCATATTATATTTTTTTAGATTTTTCATGACTAAAGTATATCAAAGTGCAAATCGCTGTCAACAATTTGAGTATTCTTTGAAATTATCTTAAGCAAAGATAACTTTTACTAATCCCTGCATTTTTTTTCAGTTACAATATATTGTAAATTTGTTTCTTTACTTATACCATTATAATCCACACACCAAAATCTAGGATTTGCAGTTGTTGAACCAGAAAGAGCAACTTCCATAATCCACTTACTATCTTCATAACTCATTGATGCCCAAGTTGCCCTTGACCAATCATTAGTACTTGGATTAATAGCAATTCTAACTTCAGGAATACCTCGAGCTGTTGCTGCTGCTTCAAACATTACTCTTGGACTTTTTATTGTTTCATTTTCCATAAAAGGCCAATCAGAATTCCCTGCTTTTTTACCAATGTCTCGGTAAGTTAAAGGATAATTAATTCTTGTATAATAAGCCATTTCAGCTTGAGTTTGAGCATTTTTTAAATTAGCCTTAACCACCGCATCTTTGGCTTTGTCTTTACCCCCATCCAAAGAAGTAATAACAATTGTAGATAATATGCCAATAATTGCAATTACAACCAGTAATTCAATTAAAGTGAACCCCGATACCAAATTTGATTTTTTATATAAATTTGATACGTAGGTAAATTCTTTATATTTTTTCATACAATGTTAAAAAATAAAATGATAACCAAAAACTATATTAAGTATAGCATGGTTATTATATTAATCTATATAAATACAAAAACCACCAATATTGGTGGTTTTTGTTAAATACACTTAATTAAAACAAACTAACAAGGAGATGTTACAGCTGAAGAAGTTACTGTCCATTGAGCATTACATGCACTTTGAGAATGTCCTGTTAATGTTACTTGAAGAGTTGGATTTGCGGCTGCACAGTTTGCTCCAACAGCATAAGTAACACCTGTTGATTTTAAGTCAGCAGCAGTTGGAAGAAGAGCTCCCACAGTAGTACCACTACAAACATCTTGACCGGCTGTTGTATTAAAAGTATTTGTACTTACGTCACAACACATAGTAACAGCTGGGCGAAGAGAACTTATTGTTGCTTTTGTTGCAGCAACATTTGCTTTTGTTCTTGCACTATTTAGAGAAGCCAAAACAACAGATGATAAAATACCAATGATTGCGATAACGACTAACAATTCGATTAATGTAAAACCTCTATTTTTTTTCATAATTTATTTCCCGCTTTTTTCGCGGATCCGCTTGTAGCGGAAAATATTAATATTAAAATTGATAATTGTCTTTTAAAGACGCGACCTTATTTTTATAATACCTATATTATATCATAAAAAGATTAGAAAAACACAATAGTTTCAAGGGTGTGGATAAGTAATTAAATAGTAAATAAAAATTCGTAATTATTAATTCGTAATTCGTAATTTTAATTGACGCTACCGGCAATATTGTAAATCGGCATTAAGATAGAAGCAAGAAGAACTCCAACTCCAAGTCCAAGCATGATGATCATAATTGGTTCAATTAAACTAACCATCGTATCGACAGCATCATTGACTTCGCGAGCGTAAAAAGTGCCTAGAGTTTTTAAGATATTACCAATTGAGCCAGTTTCTTCTCCCACTTTAATCATACCGTGCATAATCGATGGAATTTCTGGATGGCGAGCAAAAGCTTCTGAAAGTGAACTTCCCTCTTTAACCAAAACAGCTACATTTTTTAAAATATCTTCATAAATTCGATTCTCAACAATAGCACTAGTTAACTCAATTGCTCGGACGATCGGAATACTAGAAGAAAGCATTGTATTTAAATTATCAGAAATTCTTGATAAATATAATTTTGTATAAATATTTTTAAAAACGGGTAAAGAAATTTTTAGTCTATCAAAATAGATTTTTCCAGTTTCAGTTCTTCCAAAATGAACCATATAAGCCACTAGAGCCACCAGCAAAACCAAAATTATAATGCCATACTGGACCAAAAAATCACTTAAAAACATAATTATCTTGGTGAAAATTGGCACAGCCACACCTGATTCTTCAATAATCGCAGCTAGTTTTGGGACAATAAAAAGAAACATCATGGCCATAACAATAACAAAGACACTGATGACAAAGCCTGGATAAATAAGGGCATTTTTAGTTTTGGCCGTAAGCTGATATTGTCGATCAAGATAATCTGACAAATATGAAAAAGTTTGAGTCAATTTACCAGACTCTTCACCCGATCTAACCATTGAAACATAAAATTCTGAAAAAACATCTTTATGTTTAGCTAAAGCTTGCGATATATATATTCCTCCTTTTATATCTTCCGCAACTTGATTTAAAACTGCCGATAAAGATTTATTGCTTGTATTTTCAGATAATAAATTAAAAGCTTTCAAAGCCGAGACTTGTGAGTCAAAAAGAGTCGATAATTGTCTCGACATAATCACAATGTCTTTTAATTTAATATTATGCCCCCCAAATAAAGTTATATTTTGGAAAAGACCTTCACCTTTACCTGCTTCTTTTATTGAAGAAAGAATTAGGCCTCGTCTTTGAATTGCCAAGATCGCCAAATCCTTGGAAACTGCGTCAACAGCTCCAGTTTTCTTCTCTCCCGTCCCAGTAATAGCTTCATAATTAAATAACATATATTAAAACATTTGCTCTAAGGCCTTAGGATTAATTGAATATTCATAAGCAACCTCAATACTTATTTCACCTTTTTGAACCAAACCAATCAGACATCTATTCATGTCCATCATTCCTTCATGCGAAGAAGTCTCAATGACCGTGTCAATCTCATGGGTTCTTTTTTCTCGAATTAAATTCGCTACGGCCTTATTGTTGATCAATAATTCATAAGCTGGGATACGCCCTCCGGCAATACGAGGAATCAAACGTTGAGAAAAAATTCCAAGTAAGGATGAGGCTAGCTGCAACCTAATCTGACCTTGTTGCTCAGCTGGGAATGAATCAATAATACGGTCAATTGTTTGAGAAGCATTGTTGGTGTGCAAAGTTGATAAAACCAAGTGGCCTGTTTCAGCGGCCGTGACCGCAGTTGAAATCGTATCACTATCTCGCATCTCTCCAATCAAAACAACATTAGCATCTTGCCTAAAAACTGCCTTAAGGGCTCCCGCAAAACCATCGGTATCGACACCTATTTCTCTTTGATCAATAATTGATTTATCGGGCTTATAAACAAATTCAATCGGATCCTCAATTGTTATAATATGACTAGCTGTTTCACTGTTGATCATATTAATCATCGTTGAAAGAGTAGTGGATTTACCGTGTCCAACCGGACCAACAACAAGAAAAAATCCTTGTTTTTTTCTAGCAAAATCTTTCAAGATTAATGGCAAATTTAATTCTTCAAATGTTTTTGCTTTCGGTACCAATCTTATGGCAACACAAATTAATCCTTTTTGAAAAAAAGCATTTCCTCTTAACTGAATCAAGCCATTATTCATCGTACTTGAAAAATCAATATTTTTCTTATCAAGAAATTCTTTTAACCTCTCTTTACCAATAAGAGCTTCAAGAATTGAGAGCATTTCTTCTTCAGAAATTACTTTTTGATTAACCAAAGAAACAAGTTGCCCATTTATTCGAATAGCCGGCTTACGGCCTACACCTAAATGCAAGTCCGAACCATCTTCGTTAACTAAATTTTCAATTAATTCGTGTATAAATGTTTTGTAGTCCATATTATTCTTTATCTCTTACTTCTGACACGATTTCAACTACCTTTTCAATCACTTCCCCGGGAGTACTTGAAGCTTTGACAATATATCCTGAAGCTCCTAATTCTTTTGCTCTTTCAACATCAGATTGCTGACCCCTATTTGAGAGAAAAATAAAAACAGAACTTTCAGCTAAATTTTCTTTTTTAATAATTTCAAGTAATTCAAAACCATCCATAGCAGGCATCATAATATCGAGTAGAACAATATCTGGGTGCAAGCCTTGGCGAAGTTTTTCGAGGGCAATTTCAGGACCAAGAGCTGTAGAGACTTCAAAGTTTGATTTAACAAATTTTAATGAATACATATCTAAAAGAAAAGTATCATCATCTACTATTAAAATCTTTTTAGGCTTGTTTTCCATGTTATATATTATAATATAATTTTATTTTTTTAGCCAATAATTTAAAAAAATTAATAATTATAAATATCTTGTAAGGGGACATCTCCTTTAAGACTCTTAAGAATCGCATCTTCACGAATCGTAAGCATGCCTTTTGAACGAGCCAATTCATATATTGATTGCTCTTGGGGATTTTTAAGAATAATTTCTTGCATTTCTTTGTCAACTTTAAACATCTCAAAAATAGCAATTCGGCCACTAACCCCTTCAGCGGCTTCCGGCGAAGGAATGGCTTCATAAATAGTATCACCAATATTTAATTTTTCTCTAAATTCTGGTTTTAAATCTGCAAATTGTTTATCAATCATCATTCTTGTTGCCTCATCAATTGGAATCTGATGTTTAGATTTTGGATGAATTCTATGAGCTAAACGTTGAGCCATACACAATATCAAGGTTGGAGCAATCAAATATGGGTCGATCCCCATATCAATCAAACGAGGAATGGCTCCAATTGAATTATTGGTATGCAGAGTTGAAAAAACTAAATGCCCGGTTAGAGCGGCCTGAATAGCTAGCTCGGCAGTTTCTCGATCTCTGATCTCTCCGACCAAAATGACATTTGGATCTTGACGAAGAATAGAACGAAGCCCAGAAGCAAAAGTATATCCAATTTCTGGCATAACTTGAGATTGGTTAATTCCTTCAACTTTATATTCAATTGGATCTTCAAGTGAAACAATATTTTTATCTTCCTTATTAATTTCACTCAACATTGAATAAAGAGAAGTTGTTTTTCCCGAACCAGTTGGACCAGTCATCAAAATAAGTCCATAAGGCCGATTGATAGCCTCCCTAACTAAGGCTAAATTTTCTTTAGATAGTCCAATTTGATCAAGAGGTTGAATCCCTCTTTCGGCATCCAAGATTCTAAGTACAACCTTTTCACCAAAGTATGATGGCATAGTCGAAACTCGAAAATCAATTTTATGATTATCAACCCGAGCCGAGAAACCTCCGTCTTGTGGTTTTCTTTTTTCGTCTAAACGAAGTTTTGAAAGAATTTTAATACGAGCAATAACTCCATTGTAAACACTAAGAGGCAAAACCAAAGACGTATGTAAAATACCATCAACTCGAAAACGAACTTTCACTTTTTCGCCCGTATTTTCAATATGAATATCCGAAGCCAAGCCTTCTATGGCACTACGCAAGATAACAGCAACAATTTTTATAATTGGAGCATCTTCCACAATTTTTTCCTCTTCTCCTGGTTTAAGACTATCTGATGTTTTAGAATTTTGTTCGATTTTTACTCCCCCATCAACAGCTTCTGCAATTTCTGAATCAAGCTCACTTAAAGCTTGATCAACTTCTCTAGTAGTGTCTCCTTCATAAATTTCAACTAATTTATTAAAAACAGAATTTTTAATTATAAATAATTTAAATGGCTTACCCATTTTAGCTGTAATAAAAGTCAAAGCATCAACTGCCTGAATATTGTCAGGGTCAACTATTCCAACTTCTAAAAAACTATCATTTAAATTGATAGGGATAAAATGATATATCTTAACAGCTTCAATTGGTATCAATTTTAAAACAGAAGCTGGAACTGTCTTTGGATTAATATCTTTTGTTGGAATATTAAAAATCTTACCTTTTGTTTCTAAGATTTTATTCTCATCAATATTGAAATCAAGAAGGGCTTCATCAATGTTATTATTATATTTTTCTTCAGCAATTCTTTTGATTTCGGATATTTGATCTTCTTTTAAAATATTATTTTTTACAAGTTCTTCAAGCAAAATCATGGGCTAGTTTGTTGTGAAAGAAACGATCTCTCCACAAGTAGCTACATTATTAATTTTGACACAAGCTTTATAATAATATGTTGTCGCAGGATTTAACCCTGTAATATTTTTCAGAAAAGTCCCTACTAGTGATTGTTTTGTTGAAACATTAATTGGATTTGAGACTTGGGGACTAGTACTATATTCAAAATAAGTTGGGGCGGTGTCGCTGGCAATACTTGCTGTTCCGTTTAAAATAGCAGAAGTGCTTGTAATTTGAGAGGGTTGTTCTGTTGTGACTCTATTTATACTTACATTGGTGTTACCTCTCTCTGCTGAGTTAGTAAAAACATCCACCCCAATAGGATTAAAAGGATTTGGTCTTCCCGCTTGCACAGGATTTATTACAACTGAATTATTTTTAAGTATTTTAAAAGGTTTATTATTAAAAAAATCTCCATCAATTTTAATATTTTTAATTGCCACTAAAGTAGTTAAAAATGAAATGTCTGAAGCTATCTTATCTTTTAAATCTGAAGAACTCGACGGAACATCACTACTCGTTTCAACATCCAGAGAGCTTCCAAAGACAGGGGAGATAATTCCACCTGAGTTTAAATCCTTTGAAAAGTATAAATATGATCCTCCTAAGAAAAGGATTAGTGCTGATACGATTAAAAATTTATTATATATATTTTTCATTTTATTTAAGCCAATATGCATCAATTGTTAACTTATAACTATAAATATTGTAGTTAATGTTTTCTCCGGCCGCTCCCGCAACTGGAGTTGGAACTGAAAAAGAAATAGATTTTATATCAACTAATCGTAAATTTCTCTCTAATTCTTTTAGAAAATCAACAAAAGAACTATATTTCCCTTCAACGACAAAATCAATTGGGAAAATTCCATATGGCAGTAAATCGGCCTTGCTATTTTCTGCTACGATTTTACCTTGATCTTCTGTATTATCCTTGGGCCCTAGTTTTTCTGTGTCAAATCCAATATTTTTAATTGGCATACCTTTCAAATTAGCAATCTTTTCAATTTCGAGTATTAGCTCTATGTTTCCAATTGAACTAGGCAGAAAATGTTTCAAGCGATCCTTGTCTTCTGTTGTTATATTATTATATTTTTCAATTAAAACATCTCTGGTTTCTTTTAATTCAGCTGAATTAGTTAATGCCACATTATAAATAGAAACATCTTTTTTGATTTCCTTTATTTGCTTATTATAAGGAGTAATAACCGTGAAAAAAAGGACTATTATTATTATTAAAAATGAAATTGGAAGAATTAATCTCATATAAATTATTGGCTACCCTGATCTAATAAACTTTCTGCTGGGACAACATCAGAATCAATAACTTCATCTTTGGGAAGATTACTTTGATAAGAAAGAAGCGACGATTTAACATTAAATTTAAGATTAAAAGAAATATTGCCATTTTTATCTTTAGCCAAATTATAAAATACAACATTCTGAAAAGAATGACTTTTTTCCGAGTTAAACATCTCAGCTTGCAGGGCAATCGCTCGATAGTCTCTGGCTAGGCCTTCTATTTCTACTATAAAACTTTTCTCGTCATTCTGATAAGTAAAATTAGTATATTGAATTTGGGGTATTGTTATTTTCCCCAATAAAGCAAAAAACGGAGATAAAACAATATGTTTATTTAAAATATCTTTGGCTAATTCTGTTCTTTTGTTAAATAGAGCCAATTCTTCAATAGTTTCTTTTTCAAAATCATCCCGGGCAACGGCTAGAGCTTCTGAATATGACTCTCTTTTTTTTTCTAAATAATTTTTATAAAAATACATCCCCACTGAAGTCAAAACAGAAACTATTAATAAAAAAGTTAAAATAATCATCAAAAGACTTTTTGGAGCCTTAATTGAATGATTAGAAACAACTGGTTTCTTTGGAATGAATGATGTTTGAAATGAATTTTCCATAATTATTTATTTATGACAATTGACGAAGCGCTAAACCTAAGGCCACTGAAAATTCTGGGCCACTAACTTCCAAGATCGGACCAAGAAATGCAGGAGCTTCTGTTTTTGAAAAAGGATTACTATAAACAACTTCTATTTTAAAATTTTCTTTGGTATGTTCAAGCAAACCTTTTAATAACGATCCCCCTCCAACTAAAATAACCTTACTTACATTTTTATTATACTTTTTTTCGTAAGAAAGAACAACCCCATTTATGTCTGAAAAGATATAATCAATAGAGAGACGAATAATCTTTTCCACTCTTGGGTCAACCTTAGGATCTAGCCCAACTGATCTTTTTAATTTTTCAGCTTCATCAAATGGAATATTTAATGATTGAGAAATATTTCGACTAATATCTTGTGACCCTCTGTTTACAACATGAAAAACTCGGACAATACCCGCTTCAACTATTGAGATTTTTGTTTTCGAAGCGCCAAAATCAATTAACAAAACTGGGGCTAAATCGTGATTAAAAGAAGAACGAATATTACTAAATATTTCCATTTCAAATGAATCAGAATGTAAATCAGTTTTTTTCAAGATATCTTGATATTTTGATAATATTTCATTGTGAATAGCTACAACTAAAACTTCAATTTTATCCTTGGGTGTATTTGCTTTTGTTTTATCATTTTCAAACGATTCTATTTCTTCTGGAATTATAAACCAATCAAGAGTCACTTCTGATATTGGAACTGGAATATATTTACGAGCTTCAATAGGGATAATCTTACCAAGTTGACTTTCATCAACTTTACTTGGAAGAGAGATAGTGAAAATTAAACTCGACAACGACGGAATCGAAACTGAAGCGTATTTCGTTGTAACATTTGATTCTTTCATTACATCAATTAAGGCTTGGGAAAGACTTTCTGTTTTTAAATTTGTAACTGTTCCAATTTCTCCATCTCCGTAAGGGCCAAGAGAAAGAACTCCGTATGTTTCAAGTACGGCCTTACCATTTTCTTTTTTTAACTGCACAACTTTAATAGCCGAAGAACCTATATCAATACCTAGGGATTCATTACTTGATTTATCTGACCCAAAAATATTTAAAAGACCGGCTAGGCCATTTGAGATTATTTTTTTAAATGAATCATCTTTATTCATCATTCCCTATTGTAACATATTTATTGTAAAATATATAAATGAGCGTCTACTTATCTATGTTAAAAATAATGAATTTTATATTTGATACTTTATTACCAATAAAATGCTTTAATTGTAAGACTAAAAATCAAATATTCTGCCAAGATTGCCTCGAGAAAACAAGTAAATCTAAAGAGTATTTACAAGAAAATATGTTGGCGGTCTTTGACTATCAAGATCCAATCATTAAAAAAGCCATCTGGGAATTAAAATATCACCACCGGCGCTATCTAGGTAAAAAACTTGGTCAATTATTGTACGAACATTTACTTGAAGATATTTCTGAAATTAGAACAATGTCTTTAGGTCAAAAAATATTTATCGTCCCCGTTCCTATTTCAAAAAGAAAAAATAAATTGCGTGGATATAATCAATCAGAAATTATTGCCAAGGGATTTTTTGAGTCATGTCGGGAAAATATTTTTGAATTGTGTAATAACATGGTTTATAAAAAAAATGAAACGATTCCTCAGGCTAAAATTTCAAACAAAAGTAAAAGACTAAAAAATATTAAAGATACTTTTGGTTTGAATAACTCAGAAATGATAGAAGGCCGAACTATTATTATTATTGACGATGTTATTACAACTGGAGCTACCATTAATGAAATAATAAAAATTCTTAAAAAAGCAAAAGCTAAAAAAGTTATAGGGATAGCGGTAGCACACTAACCCCTTAAACAGAAAAATAATATTAATATTATTTTCATGCTATTATTAAGAAATGAAAAAACAAAAAAACTATTGTCCGGATTGTGGTGGAGCTCAAATTAATCATAAATTCACCTATTTTTCAATATTACTTAGTTATATTTTTGATCCTTTGATGAACTGGGTGAATAAATTAATCCCAGAGAAATCTTTTGACTCAATCGGACTTGGCTTAATTAAGACTCTAGCTTTTTTAAGATTGGGGAAAATAACGACAAAAGTTTCTGAGGATGACAGTGGCCGAGCCCGTGTTCTATGGGTTGAGGCTGAAAAAAGAAGCATAAAACTATATGAATTTCGCCTGTTTGGAATTGGGCATAATATATTTGTTTCTGATTATAAGGGAGATAGAAGATTCTTTGATGTTTTACCTCGCCCCTCAAATTATGACCCCAAAGGATTAGAGTGGATGGACGATAAAAGAAAAATGAAAAAACATTTTGAAAAAGCTGGGATAAAAGTGGCAAAAGGAGGTGTTGCTCATTTAATTAAAAATGCTTTAAAAATTTTCCATTCCCTTGATAAACCGGTTATTACAAAACCGAATTTGGGATCCCGAAGTCGGCATACTAAAACTCATTTAAGCGACGAAACTGAATTTATCAAAGCTTTTAAATTAGCAAGACAATTATCTCCGTTCGTCATGATTGAAGAAGAATTATCAGGATATGTCTTTCGAGGTACTTTAGTTGGTGGAAAATTAATAGCTGTATTACGCCGAGAACCAGCATGTATAATTGGAGATGGAATTCACAACATTAAAGAATTGATTGAAATTGAAAATAAAAATCCACTTCGACAGGGGCCAATATTCCACTTATTAAAACTAGATGATGAAGCCATGCAAGAATTGTCTCATTGGCACAAAAATCTAAATACTATTCCCCAGAAAGATGAGATAATTACCCTGGGCCAAAAAACAAGCCGAGCTGTCGGTGGAGGAATTACCGACATGACTGATTCTATTCATCCTGATAATAAAGAAATGCTCGAAAAAGTTGCAAAAGTATTAAATGATCCATTAATTGGTGTTGATTTTATTATGAATGATATCTCAATCTCATGGCGTGATCAACCGCACTGTGGAGTCATTGAATGCAATAGTGCTCCATTTATTGATCTTCATCACTTCCCCTTAGTTGGTAAGCCTCGTAATATTGCAGGACCATTGTGGGATATAATTTATCCAGAATCAAAAATAACTAACTAATATTAATAAACGCACTAGGATTACCTAGTGCATTTATCTCTTCTAAAATCTAGAAACTAGAAATTAATTTTTTATTTCATTATCAATAGTCAATTCTGATTCGGGAGCAATGTTGACATCAGGACGAAGATGAGAAATATATTTTTTGGAAACTATATAATGACCCAAAAATTTTTTAAATTCATCTATTCGGCCCTGTTCATTCATTTCGGTGAAGTGAGCTAGCGGTTTACTCTCAGGTGTATATTCATAGTGACC